>JAGCWD010000005.1 GCA_017962025.1 Bacteroidales bacterium | reverse complement strand
TACGTCGACTACATGAACCTCTACAACGAGGCACGTGAAAACGTGGGAGGTAGCCACATCTACTCCGATTCAAACATCCAGAAGTGGACTGCCGCTTCTAAGGATCCCAACGGAAAACTTGATGCAGGACAGGCCTATCCCAACTATGTCGCCTATCCTAATATCGACTGGTGGGATTACATCTATCTGAACAAATGGCAGCAGACCCACACCGTTTCCATCAGCGGAAAGGAAAAGAGGACCGGCTACACCATGAGCTTCGGCTATGTCGACAATCCCGGAATCGTCCGTAATGCTGGTTTTAAGCGCTTCCAGGGCCGTGTCAACCTCTACAGCGACGTCACTGACTGGCTGCGCGTCGGTACCCGTATCAGCGGCAACCGCACCAACCACGACGTCAGCTCGATGAGCTCCGGCTTCTTCGGATCCCTCTCGACCCAGAAGATGGTCCCTGCGACCTATCCTGAATATGACGGCAAGTACGGTGCTCCTGAGTGCGACCAGGAAGACCCCCAGTCCCACAACCCCCTGTGGGATGCCGACGGCAATGTTGGTCATGACTATAGGACCAACCTTGTGACTGACTGGTACGCCCAGGTCAAGTTCCTGAAGCACTTCACTTACAACTTCGATTACTACTACACAGACTATCGTCGTGAGAAGAAGACTGCCCCGAAACCTCTGGGTAAGTACTCCTTCCAGAAGGATACCTACACCACCGGTGCCGACGATCCTGCTACCCTGTACACCTACATGTACTACAACCGTAGCAACCAGTACAAGATGGTCAACACCCTCAACTATTCCCAGTCTTTCGGTAACCACGACGTTTCCGCGATGCTTGGTTACGAGGAGCAGGAGTACGAATACAGGGAAACCAATGTGAGCAAACTCGGTCTTACCGACGCTGCTGTCAACGACCTTAACAACGCTGCCAACCCTTACAGCACAACCGGTTACGGTAATGGTTACACCGCCCGTTCCTGGTTCGGCCGTGTCAACTACGCGCTTTTGGGCCGCTACCTCTTCGAGGCCAACTTCAGATATGACGGTTCTTCACGCTTTGCACCTGCGTATCGTTGGGGTTTCTTCCCTTCATTCTCCGCAGGTTGGAAGATCAGTGACGAGCCTTGGTTCAACGCACCCAATGTCAGCAACCTGAAGCTTCGTGCTTCCTGGGGTAAGCTCGGTAACAACTCCGTCGGTTACTATGCCTGGCAGAGCGTTTACAACGGTGCCAACTATGCTGTAGGTTCTGCTTCCGCCAACGGTATTGCAGTTACCTCCATCACAAATGACAAGATCCAGTGGGAAGAGACTGCCGTTACCAACCTCGGTCTCGACTTCGGTTTCTTCAACGGCCGCCTGAACGGTAGCATCGATGCTTACAACAAGCTCACCACCGGTATTCTCTATGCCCCGGATATTTCTTATATCTACGGTTTCGCTTCCGCCCCTACCATGAACCTTGCTGAGGTTACCAACAGGGGTGTCGAGTTCGAACTCGAGTGGAAAAACTCCATCGGCAGCGACTTCAACTATTCCATCAAGGGTAACGTCGCCTACAACAAGAACTGGGTTTCCAAGTACAAGGGCAAGCTCGAGGAAGACAAGAGCAACCTTGGTGCTGTTTCAACCGGTGGCTCTACCCGTATCCTCGAGGATCACATGATCAATGAGTGGTATCTCCCCAGTGTTTATAAGGGAACCGGAACTTATTTCAACGGTGGAACTGTCGATCCTAACGGTGGTCCTAAGGACGGTATGATCCGTACCGAAAAGGATCTCGAGTGGGTCCAGGCCATGCAGGCTGCCGGTTATTCCTTCCAGCCTCAGAACACTGTAGCGAAGAATGCTCTCTGGTATGGTGAGTACATCTACGCCGATGCCAACGGTGACAAGGTCTATGGTAACGCCAACGATGCTGAATTCCAGGGTGTCTCCACTACCCCGAAATGGAACTTCGGTCTCAGCGCTACTGCCAACTGGAAGGGATTTGACTTCTCCATGCTCTGGGGTGGTTCCGCAGGCTTCAAGGTGTATTATCTTGCAACTTGCCAGAATTCCAGTTCACTCGTGAGCGGTTATGCGATTCCTGACAGGATCGCCTATGACCACTATTTCTTCAATCCTGACAATCCCAGCGACCCCAGGACGAACCTCACTTCGAACAATCCCCGTCTGATGGAGAACAACTCCCAGAGTACCAAGGCTTCCACCAGGTGGCTCTTCGACGACAGTTTCTTCAAGCTCCGTAACATCACTTTGGGATACACCCTGCCTCAGAACCTTACCCGTAAGTTCTATGTAGAGAGACTCAGGTTATTTGCTTCCGGAGAGAACATGTGGGCCTTCACGAGCTTCCCTGGACTTGATCCTGAGATGCGTGCCGGCAATGCTGCCTACTCGACTCTGCGCCAGTACTCATTTGGTGTCAATGTAACCTTCTAAAATTGACTGATCATGAAAAATATCGTAAAATATATCGCTATAGCTATTTCGGCTTCCGCACTGTTCTCTGCCTGTGTCAGCCTTGACACGGTTCCTTCGAACCAGTTCGCAAGCTCAAACGTTTGGACGAGCCCCATTCTGGCCCGTGCTGCTGTGAATGGTGTATATAGTGATCTGTACCGCGGATTCTATGACAGTGGAAATGACAACCGTGCGACTCCGCTCGACACCTATTCCTCCGTCATGGACATCGATAAGAACTGGCGTGGATCCTGTGTCGTTACCCAAGGCTCCATGACTTCCTCACACGGAACAGTCAGTGACAGGTACAGGATGTACTATGACCTCATCTACCGTGCCAACGATGTCATCAACAACATCGACAACGTGGAAGAGATGCCCGCTGCCGAAAGGGCAAGACTCAAGGCAGAAGCTACCTTCCTCCGCGCCTACGGCTACTATAACTTGAATATGTTCTTCCGCGGAGTTCCTCTATACCTTGAGAATGTAACTCCAGACGAGGCTACACTCCCTCGCAGCAGCGAGGCAGAAGTCTGGAATCAGATTATCACTGACCTCACTTCCTGCATCAACGAGCCCAACCTCCCCAACAAGACAAATGACGGAAAGGTGAGCAAAGGCGCAGCCTATGCCTACAGGGGAATCGCTTACCAGAACATCGGTGACTGGAGCAAGGCACTTGCTGACTTCGAGGCCATCGGAAACCTTGGTTACAAGCTTTACAGCCCGTCCAACGGAGCTCCCGGCAACAAGGACTTCTTCGATATGCTCCGTCCGGAGAATGAAACTTGCGACGAGCACATCTTCAAGGTGAACTGTATCACTCAGAGTGGTCAGGGTAACCCCCGTTCAATCCATTACGGAAACCGTGTAACCGGTGGTTCAGCATGGAACAACTTCCTCCCGAACCCGTACTACGTAGAGCGTTTCGAGAATGCCGACGGCTCCCAGTTCGACTGGGAAGACTACTGCCCTGGCTATAAGGATCTTTCCACTGTCCAGAGAATAGTCTTCTTCCTCCGTGACGGACTTGAGGACGGATCTTGCGGTAATTGGGGTGTCAATGATGCAACCAAGTGGAAGGCTGAACGTTATGACAACATGGTTGCTTACTGCGAAGATGGTGGTGCAGCCATGAAGAAGTATTATATCAACAATGGCAACGAGGCCAGGATCAGGAAGGCTTACGAGAATCGTGACCCTCGTCTCGAACTCTCCATGATCACTCCTTATGGCGAGTATTATGGAAATGCTTCCGGCGTCGGTAACCACTGGTGGGTATCACGTTGGCCTTACATCCTTGACACTGGTGAGCCTTACGATGTACGTACCGATACTCCTTGGGCATTCTACTATCTCTGGAGAAAGTATGTCACCGAAGGTGACGAGTGTACCACCCGTTGGGTCTATAACATGGACATCATCCTTATCCGTTACGCTGAGATCCTTCTCCGTCGTGCTGAGTGCCTGAACGAACTCGGACGTACCAACGAAGCTATGCAGTTTGTCGATATGGTTCGTGCACGTGCCGGTCACATCAAGCTCAGCGATCCCGGTTACAAGGGTGTCGATGTGTCCTCTCAGGCAGCAATGCGTGAGAAGATCCGCAATGAATTCTATTGCGAACTCGGTGGTGAAGACTCCATGTACTTCAACGAACTTCGTTGGGACACCTGGTATGACCTCAAATTCAAGAATCACACTCAGTATGCCCATGATACTGGCGTAGGTTCCAACGGTCTGATGGAGATCTGGGGTAAGATCTACTACAGCAACACTCCTGTAGCCGCCCTTGCAAGTAATCATGGTGCATGGCCTATCCCGCAGAAGGAGCGTGAGATGAACCCTAACCTTACCCAGAATCCTGGCTGGGTCGATTAAAACCTATTTGGCCGTTCCGGCCAATGAGGTCGGAAGAGGCTGATTTGCGATGAACCCCGAAAGTCGAAAAAAAGGCTTTCGGGGTTTTTATTATGTCGCCAGTATGCGACAGACTTGAAAGGAAAGAGCCCGGTGATGCACCGGGCTCTGTTCAAATATGAGAGTATCAAACCTTTTAGTCAACCCAACCGGGGTTCTGGACAATGGCAGGATTAAGCTGACGCTCGACAGTAGGAATAGGCCACAATCCGCCGTTGCGAAGGGCTGCTACGTCGAGGTTGGAGTAGTAGGCGGCACCCCAGATCTCCATCAGGCCGTTGGAGCCGTTCTGACCGGCGTTAGGAGCGTACTGGGTATAGTTGTAGAACTTGAGCTGATGCCAGGTTCCCCAACGGAGCTCGTTGAAGTACATGGAGTCTTCACCACCAAGCTCTACATAGAACTCGTTGCGGATCTTGTCACGCATGCCGGCCTGAGTGGAGACGTCAGTTCCCTTGTAACCGGGATCGCTGAGCTTGATGTGACCGGCACGTGCACGAACCATGTCGACAAACTGCATAGCTTCATTGGTACGTCCGAGTTCGTTCAGGCACTCAGCCCTTCTGAGCAGGATTTCAGCGTAACGTACGAGGCTGATGTCCTCGGTGTAGACCCAACGGGTAGTGCACTCGTCGCCATTTGCGACATACTTTCTCCAGAGGTAGTAGAAAGCCCATGGAGCGTCAGTACGGATGTCGTAAGGCTCACCGGTATCGAGGATGTACGGCCAGCGCAGTGTCCACCAGTGGTTACCGACACCGGAAGCGTTTCCATAATACTCAGCATAAGGAGTGATGATGGAGAGTTCGAGACGAGGGTCACGGTTCTCGTAAGCGTAACGGATACGAGCTTCATTACCTTTGTCAAGGTAGTACCCCTTCATAGCAGTACCACCGTCGCCGCAGTAGTCGACCATGTTCTGGTAACGATCCTCATTGAAAGCATTGGCACCTGTACCATAATGTCCATTGGCACCGTCAACCAGACCGTCACGGAGGAAGAAGACTATCCTCTGGCGGACACTGAGATCCTTGTAGCCGGGGCAGTAGTCTTCCCAGTCGAACTGGGAACCGTCTGCGTTTTCGAAACGCTCGACATGTCCAGGGTTAGGGAGGTAGTTGTCCCAGGCGGATCCACCGGTGACACGGTTACCATAGTTGATGGAACGGGGGTTGCCCTGTCCTGTGGTTTCAACGCAGGTCACCTTGAAGATGAACTCGTCGCAGTTCTCGTTGGCGGGCTTCAAAAGCTGGAAGAAGTCATCGTTGCCGGGAGCACCGTTTGAAGGACTGAACAATTTGTAACCAAGGTTACCGATGGCCTCGAAGTCAGCAAGGGCCTTGCTCCAGTCACCGATGTTCTGGTAAGCGATTCCCCTGTAGGCATAGGCTGCACCTTTGCTCACACGGCCGTCAGTGGTCTTATTGGGCAGGTTGGAATCATTGATGCAAGTGGTAAGGTCTGCGATGATCTGATTCCAAGTCTCTGCAGCGCTGCTGCGAGGGAGAGTAGCCTCATCAGGAGTGACGTTCTCAAGGTAGATGGGCACGCCTCCCCAAAGCATGTTGAGGTAGTAGTAAGCCCAGGCACGGAGGAAAGTTGCCTCCGACTTTAGCCTGGACTTCTCACCGGCAGACATCTCGGTATCAGGAACGTTGTCGATGTTATTGATGACATCATTGGCGCGATAGACAACCTCATAGTACATCTTATAGCGCTCTGTGACAGTTCCGTGGGAAGGAGTCATGGAACCTTGGGTAACGACACAGGATCCACGCCAGTTCTTGTCGATGTCCATGACGGATGAATAGGTGTCAAGGGGTGTTCCCTTGTTATTACCGTCATAATACTTCGTAAAACCGGTATAGAGGGAATTGTACACGCCGTTGACCGCCGCACGGGCGAGAATGGCGCTGTTCCATGTATTCGAGCTGGCGAACTGATAGGTCGGCGTGGTGTCAAGGCTGACACAGGCGGCAAACAGTGCAGAAGCGGCGAAAACCGTAACAATATATTTTACAATATTTTTCATGTCAGTCAACAGATTAGAAGGTTACATTGACACCGAGGGAATACTGACGCAGGGTGGAGTAAGCCACACCGGTACGCATCTCAGGATCCATTCCAGGGAAGCTGGTCAGGGCAAGGAGGTTCTCGCCGGAAGCGAAGAAACGGAGCCTTTCTACGAAGAACTTGCGGGTCAGGTTCTGAGGCAGGGTGTAACCGAGGGTCACGTTGCGGAGCTTGAGGAAGCTGGCGTCGTACAACCATTTTGTGGAAGCCTTTGTACTCTGGGAGTTGTTCTCCATGAGACGAGGGTTCTCTGAAGTGAGGTTTGTACGGGGATCATTCGGGTTGGAAGGATTGTAGAAGTAGTGGTCGTAGGCAACCCTGTCAGGGATTGCATAACCGCTCACGAGTGAACTGGAGTTCTGGCAGGTGACCAGGTAGTAGGTCTTGAATCCTGCGGAACCACCCCAGACCATGGAGAAGTCGACACCCTTCCAGTTGGCAGTGGCGCTGAGACCGAAGTTCCATTTAGGAGTCGTGGAGACACCCTGGAAGTTGGCGTCATCAGCATTTCCATAGACCGTGTCACCGTTGGAATCGGCGTAGATGTACTCACCATACCAGAGGGCGTTAGCCTGGACGGCGTTCTGAGGCTGGAAGGAATAACCAGCAGCTTGCATGGCCTGGACCCACTCGAGATCCTTTTCGGTACGGATCATACCGTCCTTGGGACCACCGTTAGGATCTACGGTTCCTCCGTTGAAATAAGTACCGGTTCCCTTGTAGACATCAGGGAGATACCACTCGTTGATCTCGTGATCCTCGAGGACACGGTTGTTACCGCCGGTTGAAACTTCACCGAGGTTGCTCTTGTCATCGGCAAGTTTGCCCTTGTACTTGGAAACCCAGTTCTTGTTATAGGCGACGTTGCCCCTGATGGAGTAGTTGAAGTCACGTCCGATTGAATTCCTCCACTCGAGTTCGAGCTCGACACCCCTGTTGGTAACCTCTGCAAGGTTCATGGTAGGGGCGGAAGCGAAACCGTAGATGTAGGAAATGGTAGGAGCATAAAGGATACCGTCGGTGAGCTTGTTGTAAGCATCGATGCTACCGTTCAGGCGGCCGTTGAAGAAACCGAAGTCGAGACCGAGGTTGGTGACGGCGGTGTTCTCCCACTGGATGCTGCTGTTAGGGATAGCGGTGATCGCGATACCGTTTGCAAGCGCTCCTCCGAATGAGTAGTTGGCGGCATTGTAAACAGACTGCCAGGCATAGTTGCCCACTGAGTTGTTACCGAGCTTACCCCAGGAAGCACGAAGCTTCAGGTTGCTGACACTGGGCGCGTTGAACCAAGGCTCGTCGCTGATCTTCCAACCTGCAGAGAATGAAGGGAAGAAACCCCAGCGATAGTCAGGAGCGAAGCGGGATGATCCGTCATAACGGAAGTTGGCCTCGAAGAGGTAGCGGCCCTTGATGGCATAGTTGACACGGCCGAACCAGGAGCGGGCGGTGTAACCGTCACCGTAACCGGTTGTGCTGTAAGGAGTAACTGCCGCATTGAGGTCGTTGACCGTTGCATCGGTAAGGCCTCGCTTGCTGACGTCGGTGACCCTGTAGTCATATTCCTGTTCCTCGTATCCAAGGAGGACCGAAACATCATGTACGCCGAAAGTCTGCATGTAGTTCAAGGTGTTGACCATCTTGTACTGGTTGCTGCGGGTGTAGTACATGTAGGTGTACAGGGTGGAAGGATCGTCGGCACCGGTGGTGTAGGTATCCTTCTGGAAGGAATACTTACCCAGAGGTTTCGGGGCAGTCTTCTTCTCACGACGGTTGTCAGTGTAGTAGTAATCGAAGTTGTAGGTGAAGTGCTTCAGGAATTTGACCTGGGCGTACCAATCAGTCACAAGGTTGGTCCTGTAGTCATGACCTACGTTGCCGTCGGCATCCCACAGGGGGTTGTGGGACTGGGGGTCCTCCTGGTCGCACTCAGGGGCACCGTACTTGCCGTCATATTCAGGATAGGTCGCAGGAACCATCTTCTGGGTCGAGAGGGACCCGAAGAAGCCGGAGCTCATCGAGCTGACGTCGTGGTTGGTGCGGTTGCCGCTGATACGGGTTCCGACGCGCAGCCAGTCAGTGACGTCGCTGTAGAGGTTGACACGGCCCTGGAAGCGCTTGTAACCTGCGTTACGGACGACACCGGGGTTGTCCACATAACCGAAGCTCATGGTGTAGCCGCTTCTCCTCTCCTTTCCGCTGATGGAAACGGTGTGGGTCTGCTGCCACTGATTAAGATAAATGTAGTCCCACCAGTCGATGTTAGGATAGGCGACATAGTTGGGATAGGCCTGGTCGGGGTTAAGCTTTCCGTTGGGATCCTTTGAAGCGGCGGTCC
Organism: Bacteroidales bacterium; assembly: GCA_017962025.1. Classification (GTDB taxonomy): domain Bacteria; phylum Bacteroidota; class Bacteroidia; order Bacteroidales; family UBA932; genus Cryptobacteroides. The sequence goes on along the minus strand of JAGCWD010000005.1, from coordinate 12,842 downwards.
ACTTCTCGATGTTGGAATCGGAGTAGATGTGCGCGCTGCCGACATTTTCACGTGCCTCGTTGAAGAGGTTCATGTAGTCGACATAGTTCTCCACGGTGTGGATGACCTTGAAAGGCTCGCTGTAGGCAAAATTGGCTGTGTAATCAACGGTAACCTTGCCGTCCTTGCTGCCGTTCTTGGTGGTCACGAGGATAACACCGTTAGCACCCCTGTTACCGTAGATGGCGCAGGATGCAGCATCCTTAAGGACTGAAACGGTGGCAATGTCGGCGGGGTTGACAGAGTTGATACCCTGCTCGATACCGTCGACGAGCACGAGTGGACCTGAAGAGTTCAGGGTTCCGACACCACGGATGTTCATGGAGATGGCCTCATCGCCAGGCATACCGCGGCCCTGCATGATCTGCAGACCAGGAGAGGCATCGGTAAGGGCCTGGGTGGCATTTACCATAGGACGGGACTGTGTCGCAACTGACTCGAAGTTGACTGCGGAGACAGAACCGGTCAGGTTGACCTTCTTCTGTACACCGTAACCGACAACGACCGTCTCCTCAAGGGCGAGAGCATCCTCTTCCATGGTCACGTCGATACGGGTCCGGCCGTTGACCGGTACCTCGACTGTCGTGTAACCAAGATAGGACACAACCAGAGTTGCATTTCTCGGCACGTTATTCAACGTAGCCGATCCGTTCTCGTCGGTCATGGTACCATTGGTCGTTCCCTTGACCACGACACTGACTCCCGGGAGTGCACCCACGTTGTCTGTGACAACCGTGGTCACCGTAATCCTGTCGTTCTGCTGCGCAGAGGCAACTGCCGAGCAAAAAATTGTCGGCAGGAAAAGTGACAGGAACGCAAAGATTCTCAATGCTTTACTCATTACGAATAGTGTTTGTTAAATGGTTTGTTTAGTAAAAAATGGTATATGTGTAGTTAATGTAATTACTTGATTATTAATTATTTAAAAATTGGCCCATGTCCTGAAGGAGAAGGTGTCGCATGACTGAAATATGGCCATCCGTCCTGGGTCCAGAAGACCTTGTCGATCAGGAGGCAGCGACCGTTAAAGTTATTGGTCTTGCAGAATGAATGGAATATCATCCAATCCTGTCCACTGTCATCAGTAATAATCTCACCGTTGTGGCCCGGCCCCTTGAAAATATCGGTTCCGAACAGGATAGTATTGTCAAAGCTGCCATCGGTCAGAAGCTTTCCGTCAGGACCGGCATAAGGTCCTAATACATTCTTGGAACGTGCTACGACTATATGGTAAGTACTCTCAGCTCCACTGCAGCAACTACCCTTGGATCCGAAAGCATAATACCAGTCTCCACGCTTGTAGATGTAGGTGCCTTCCATGTTGGTACCGATCTTCACCTTCTGGGCTCCTTCCTTCAGTGAAAGGCCGTCTGCCGAAAGCTCGATTGCATATATTCCCGACTTTGCCCCGAAACTGCCCCAGAACAGATACTTATGGTCGCCGTCATCGAAGAAATTCGGGTCTATGGAATTTCCTACTCCCTGGGTCTCCATATCAACAAGCATCCCGAGATCCGTAAAAGGACCCTCGGGACGGTCGGAATAGGCAACGCCACTAGAAGAACGGTCGGACTCGTCCCAGCAGCCAAGGGCGTAATAGAGGACGTACCGACCGTTGATATAATTGATGTCAGGTGCCCAGACACTGCTCTCACTCACCCACTTAGGCCTGTTTAGTCCACCGAAAGCATTGCCAAGAGGTTCCCAATGGATCATGTCCGTAGAACGGTAGACTGGGAGATAAACCACTGACGGAGTACCGTTTGTTCCGTTTCTGGTGGAATAGACATAAAAGTAACCATCCCGCTCCCGGTTGTCGATGATGCTGGGATCGGGACAGTTATTGGCAATCACAGGATTGGTGAAGAAAGGTCCTTCTTCTTCAGGGGCCTCAGCTATTGTATTTGAAGAATTCTTGCAAGATGCGGCAGCAATCATCGAAACGGCAATCAGGGCAACTGTAAGAAGTCGTCTTGAAATACCGGGGAAATGCTTGGAAGTCCGCATAAAGAGAATCACTTATCTGAGTATGAACTGCTTGCTGATCTCCTGGGAGTCTCCAGCATAGAAGTCAATCGAGACTCCGGACTTGGAGACATTCAACTTATAGGAACCTGCTGCAGGCGAACGGCTGTACTGTTTCAGTCCGGCACGATATTCGTCAAAGAGAGCCTGCTCATCCTTGGGAGCAGTGCCATTGTCCAGGGCGGTTACCTTCTTGCGAAGTTCGCCGTAGTCAGCAGCGCCTTCGGAAACTACCTCGTACTTGCCGAGTTCATCCCTTGACCAGACACTGTTCATGGTCATCTGGGTAATCCTTCCGCCGTCACCGTACCAGTCGTAGAACTCGGTGGTGTGGATATGGCCGCAGAGGCAGATGGCATCACGCTCGGCGAACAACCTGCGGAAATGCCTGCGAAGTTCGGTGTCCTTCTCTGAACCATGGTAGAACCAACGGCAGTTACCACTGTCCGCTGGAAGGATAGGACCATGTACTGCGATGAAAGTATAACGGGCATCCTTGGTCTCTTCGAGAAGCTTTTCAACTTCGGCATCATCAGGATTGTTGAAATCGATGAAGATGTAAGCATCTGGACCGATATTGAAATCGAAGGTCGTCTTGGTGATTTCCTTTCCGAGCTCCTGGCCCATCCTCTGGGGCATGAACCTGTGATAGGTTTCCAGGGCATCGACTCCACGGATGTCGTGATTACCTACGACGGTGATGAAAGGAAGTCCTCCGAACTGTCCCTTGAAGTTATCCATAACGTCGGTAAGCATCTTCTGGTGTACTTCTCCCTTGCCACAGTCACCTTGTATGAGGTCACCCATCTGGAAAACCATCCTGGTGTCCTTGTCGACAAGTTCCGCAGCACGCTTGACGAGACGTGGGCAACGCTCGCGCCACATCTCACCATTCCTTGCGAATTCAGCCCTCTGTACCCTGTTCAGCCACTCCACCTGCTCGTTGTAGTTGGAATGGTAAACATCGGCTGGTTCAGTATCGAAATGAGTATCTCCGAGGATTATAACGGAATACTTGTCTCTCCATTTCCTACCACCTGGATTTCCGTCCGATCCGCAGGAAACAAGACCCGCACCAAGACTGAGACCTAATGCTCCAGTTGCTGACAGAGAAAGGAATTGTCTTCTGTCCATGTTATAATTAAATGGTTTTTATTAAATGGTTTTTCATGTAAAGATAATAAATCTTTCGTGTTTTTCAAAAAATCACCATTATTTGCGCAAAAAGTCAACTACATTGCCCTAAAATACACTTTCTTATTATTGGAAGCTAAATAACTCTACATCAAATCTCTACAAAAACCGAAGGAAGCCAGGCAAAATTGCCTGGCTTCCTTCGGTAGCCCCACGAGGAATCGAACCTCGATTTAAAGTTTAGGAAACTTCCGTTCTATCCGTTGAACTATGAGGCCATTTATCGGGAACGAGTCTTATTCAGCGCTCTTCTCGATGATCTGACGACCTCTGTAGTAACCGCACTCAGGGCAGACGTGATGATACATCACGGTAGCGCCGCAGTTAGGGCAAGTGGCCAGAGTAGGTACCGGAGCGAAGTCGTGAGTCCTTCTCTTGTCTCTTCTCTGCTTGGAGACTTTGTGTTTCGGATGTGCCATGATAAATATTCTTTAATTTTATTATTCTTTACTTGCCAAGAAGGTCCTTCAGACCCGCAAAGGGGGTCGAGGAATCCTTCTGCACAGGTTCTTCCCCATTTTCAGAACTCAGATACCTCATTGCCTCCGGATCACACTCCCCTTCCTCATGAACCCTCTGGACAGGCAGCGACAGGCAGATGTAGTCGTATATTGCCTGACTCAGGTCCAGGTTCTCTTCCTTGACTGGAAGCCAGACAATTTCCCTGTTCCCTTCCATCTCACCGGAAGCAGACTCCCCTTCACCGAACTTGACACTCAGTTTGAAATCCGTACTGACCGGGATTGTCAGGTCCGCAAGACACCTGTCGCAGATGACTGTTACGTCTCCTTCAACCCTGCAGTCCACGCCGGTGAAACGGCCGGATTTTTCAACCTCCACTTCAGCATCTAGCTCTGCGTCAAGGATTTCTGAATTCTCAAAATGTTCAAAGAACTTCTTCCCTATGCGCGTCCGGAACATCGTCCGGCCCTGCGCCAACCCGTTCAGAGGAACTATAAAATCATCTTTCATCGCTTCGCCAAACAGATTAAGGGTTGCAAAGGTATAAAAAATTTTCCTTGATAAAAAATCTTTTTGAATAGTTTCGACTATTCTTCGTCTCCTCCATTTCCACTGCGCTTGCGGTCCATGGGATCGAGGAGGATCTTACGGATTCTCATGTGGTGAGGGGTAACCTCAACGAGCTCATCCTCACGGATATATTCAAGCATCTCTTCGAGGGACATCTTGATGGGAGGAGGCAGGAGGATCTTCTCGTCCGAACCGGCAGCGCGCACGTTGGTGAGTTTCTTGGTCTTGCAGATGTTGATGTTAAGGTCCCTCTCACGGGTGTGCTCTCCTACGACCTCGCCGCAGTAGATCTCCTCTCCCGGATCCACAAAGAACTTTCCCCTGTCCAGCAACTTGTTCATTGAATATGCTATCGCGTTGCCGGTCTCAAGGGACACCAATGAACCGTTGGTGCGGTTGTCGATCTCACCCTTGAAAGGCTGGTACTCCTTATAGCGGTGTGCCATGATGGCCTCTCCCTGCGTGGCTGTCAGGAGATTGCTCCTGAGCCCCATGAGTCCGCGAGTGGGAATGTCGAACTGAAGAAGGGTACGGTCTCCCCTGGGCTCCATGTGGATCAGGGCTCCCTTCCTGCGGGTCGCAAGTTCGATTGCCGTGCCCACGAAATTCTCGGGGACCTCGATGGAAAGGTCCTCAATAGGCTCGCAGCGCTGTCCGTTAATGGTCTTGTCCAGCACTTTGGGCTGGCCCACCTGAAGCTCGAAACCCTCGCGGCGCATCTCTTCGATAAGCACCGAGAGATGAAGCACTCCGCGTCCGTAAACTATGAAGGAATCAGCATTGAGACCTGGTTTAACCTTAAGGGCAAGGTTCTTTTCAAGTTCCTTGTCAAGACGGTCCTTGATATGCCTGGATGTGACATATTTCCCATCTTTCCCGAAAAACGGCGAATTGTTGATGGTGAAGAGCATGCTCATAGTCGGCTCGTCGATGGAGATCGGAGGAAGAGCCTCGGGATTCTCGTAGTCCGCGATAGTATCTCCAATCTCGAACCCATCGATTCCGACAACGGCACAGATGTCTCCGCAACGGACCTCATCAACTTTCGTCTTGCACAGACCGTCGAAGACCATGAGCTGCTTGACCTTATGCTTTTCTATTACATCGTACCTCTTGCAAAGGCTGACCTGGCTTCCGGTGCGGAGAGTCCCGCGTGTTACCTTTCCGACAGCGATCCTGCCGACATAAGGGGAATACTCCAGCGAAGTGACCTGCATCTGGACAGTACCTTCTACAATGTTCGGCGCGGGAATCACCTCCAGGATGGCATCGAGCAACGGTGTAATGTCCGAAGTAGGATTCTTCCAGTCTTCTGACATCCAACCCTGTTTCGCACTTCCGAATATGGTCTTGAAATCAAGTTGTTCATCATTGGCATCAAGGGCGCACATCAGGTCGAAAACCTCCTCCTGGACCTCGTCAGGGCGGCAGTTTGGCTTGTCCACCTTGTTTACAACGACAACAGGCTTCTTGCCAAGCTGGAGGGCCTTGTGGAGGACGAAACGGGTCTGGGGCATGCAACCTTCGAAGGCATCCACGAGCAACAGGACTCCGTCCGCCATGTTCAGTACCCTTTCCACCTCACCGCCGAAATCGCTATGGCCGGGAGTATCTATAATATTGATCTTCACTCCCTTGTATGTAACGGAGACATTCTTTGCGAGGATTGTGATCCCCCTCTCCCTCTCTATGTCGTTATTGTCGAGGATCAGCTGGCCAAGATTCTCCGGCTGGCGTACCAGATTCGCCTGGTAGATCATCCTGTCCACAAGAGTAGTCTTGCCGTGATCGACATGCGCGATAAGCGCTATATTCCTAATTTCCTGCATATTATTCTGAAAAAACTTACAAAGTTACCGATTTCTGACGGAAACCGAAAATAAATACAGGATTATTTGACAAGGGCATCTATCGCATCAGATACCTTCCCGAAACGGAAGCCTGAAAGAAGACGTTCCATCCTGGAAGCGATCCGGTCATTGCAGAGGTTGCCGATAGACCCCTCATGGGTATGGGAGAGTTTTCCAGAATGGTCGAATGAGCCATCAGTGATGGATGCAGCCACCCTGCGGTAGGCATCCCTGAACGGAACTCCTTCTGCGACAAGGTCATTGACCTTCTCGACACTGAAGGCCAGCTTGTATTTGGGATCGGACATTATGTCAGTCTTGACCTCCATTCCCTTAATTGCGTATTCAACGATGTCAAGGCAGGAATCCATCTCATCGAAGAGCGGGAAGAAAACCTCCTTGAGGATCTGCATATCCCTGAAATACCCGGAAGGCAGGTTGCCGGTGACAAGACGGATTGTGTTCGGTACCCCCTGGATCTTGTTGCAATGGGCCCTGACAAGCTCAAACACATCGGGATTCTTCTTGTGGGGCATGATGCTGGAACCGGTGGTAAGGGCGTCAGGAAGCTTGATGAAGCCGAAATTCTGGCTCGAATAAAGGCAGCCGTCATAGGCCAGCCTCCCGATGGTCTCGGCTATTGATGAATATGCGAACGCTACGGCCCTCTCCATCTTGCCACGGGTCATCTGGGCAAAGACAGAGTTGTAGTCCAGGTCATCGAACCCCAAAAGCTTGGTAGTCAAGGTCCTGTCGAGAGGTGCGGACGATCCGTATCCTGCAGCGGAGCCAAGGGGATTGCGGTTTACCACATCCCAGGCTGCCTTAAGCATGATGACATCGTCGCATAGGCTTTCGGCGTAGGCTCCGAACCAGAGGCCGAAGGAGGAGGGCATTGCCACCTGGAGATGGGTGTATCCTGGGATCAAAACGTCCTTGAACTTCTCGCTTGCTTCCTGAAGTGTTACAAACAGGCTCTCAACCTCGTGGACAGTCTTTTCAATCCTTGCCCTGGCGTAAAGCTTCAGGTCAACGAGAACCTGGTCATTCCTGGAGCGCCCGGTGTGTACCTTCTTCCCGACCTCTCCCAGTTTGCGGGTAAGCATCAGTTCCACCTGGGAATGAACATCCTCCACGTCGGGCTCAATCTCGAATCCACCCTCGCATACCAAAGAGTACAATGACTTGAGTTCCGGGAGAAGGACATCCAGGTCCTCCTTCGACAAGAGTCCTACACTTTGAAGCATGGTGGTGTGGGCAATGGTGCCTAATATGTCAAAAGGGGCCAGCTGAAGATCCAGTTCCCTGTCATGGCCGACGGTGAAGGCATCGATCCTGGCGTCTTCGTCGTACCCTTTGTCCCAAAGTTTGTTTGCCATATTCAATAATTACAATTCCAATCCGTCCAATAGTGAGATGTAAGTTTTCACTCCGCAAGATATCTCGTCAAGGGTTATGAATTCATCCGGACCGTGGGACCTGGCAGAGTCGCCGGGGCCTATCTTAAGGGTCGGGAACGGGCACAGCGCCTGGTTGCTGGTAGTCGGTGAACCGAAAGGCTTGAGCCCCAATGAAAGGCCTCTCGCCACCATAGGGTGCTCCATAGGAAGATGCGAACTCCCGATCCTAGTCGAACGTTCCTTGACTTCACACGAAACAGATGCCTTGATGAGCTCGAGCAGTTCGGGATTCGAGTACATCCCGTTGGGTCTCACATCCACAACGAAATCGCACCTGTCAGGCACCACGTTGTGTTGTGTCCCAGCCGAGATTATTGTCACAGACATCTTCACAGGTCCCAGGAATTCCGAGACCCTGGGGAAACGGTAAGACCTGAACCAATCAATGTCTGCAAGGGCTCCATAGATGGCATTCACCCCCTCCTCCCTTGCTGCATGGCCGCTCTTCCCATGACTGGTGCAGTCCAGGACCATGAGGCCTTTTTCAGCAACTGCCATATCCATCCCGGTAGGCTCCCCTATCACCCCGAAATCCACTTTTCCAAGATCCTGGAGCAACAGGTCGAAACCATTCTTGCCACAGACCTCCTCCTCTGACGAGGCCGAAAAAACAAGCCTGTAGGGCTGGGGTTTTGACGAGAGGTATGAATATGCTTCCAGGAGGGCCACGAGCGAGCCTCCGTCATCGTTGCTTCCCAACCCGAACAGTTTCTCATCCTCGATGGAGGGCAGGAACGGGTCACGGGAATATCCTGATGCAGGCTTTACGGTGTCTATATGGGCGTTAAGAAGGATGGTCGGCTTGTCAGAAGGGGCCTCCGATTCCATCCAGAGGTTGTTTCCGACACGGTGGACCCCACTGAAACCGTTGTCCTTCAACCAGTTTTCAAGGCACGTACATGCAGCCTCCTCTTCCCGGCTGATGGAGGGAATGCTTATCAGTTTCGAGAGAAGTCCTATCGTGTCCATTTCAATCATCTGTCTCAGGATCTGCTAATATAGTGGTTCCTCCCGACAAATCCGAAGGAGAAGTGATGACTACCTTCGATACTCCGTCATTGATTGCCTCGAAAGCGTTCTGGAGCTTGGGTATCATTCCCTCTGAAATGGTTCCGTCTGAAACCATTGAATCGAAATCAGTCTTGGATATGGTCTTCACCAGGGTAGTTGGGTCCTCAAGATTCCTCAACACTCCCGGGGTTGAAGAGCAGAAAGTAAGGGTGACAGAATAGTCCCCGGCCAGGGCCCTTGCAACGGAAGAAGCGATGGTGTCGGCGTTGGTGTTCAGCATTGTTCCTTCCTTGTCGTGGGTCAGAGGCGCAAGGACAGGTACGGCACCCGCCTCAAGGATGGATTTCAACGAACGGGTGTTGACATATTTCACATCCCCGACATAGCCGAAATTGACCAGTTCTACCGGCCTCTTTACGCTCATTATCAGGTTCATGTCAGCTCCAGTCAGGCCAATTGCATTTTCTCCGAGAGCCTGGAGCCTGGCCACTATGTCCTTGTTGACAAGGCCTCCATAGACCATAGTAACCACTTTCAGCATCTCTGCGCTGGTGATCCTGCGTCCGTCTATCATCTGGGTCTCAACACCCAGCCTTGAAGCGATCTCCGTCGCAATCTTACCGCCACCGTGGACCAGTATCTTCTTACCCCGGAGGCCCGAGAAAGACATCAACAAGCCCTTCAGGGACTCTTCATCCTCGACTATGGCCCCGCCGACCTTAATAATGTTCAATCCTTCGCGTATCATTTCATTTCCTCCAGCATTCTCTTCATTACCACCTGTGCCGAGACAACCCTGTTGGCCGCCTCCGGGATCACTATGCTCCGTGGAGAGTCGATCACCTCGTCGGAGACTATCATGTTCCTCCTCACTGGCAGGCAGTGCATGAAATAAGCGTTGTCCGTCACTGCCATATGCCTTGAATCCACTATCCAGTCCATGTCCTTACTGAGAACCTTGCCATAGTCCTCCGGATTGACCGTCCCCGGGCAGCTCCAGTTCTTGGCATAGACGAAATCAGCTCCTTCGAGGGCCTTCATCTGGTCGTATTCAACCTTTGCATTCCCCACGAAAAGGGGATCAAGCTCATAGCCCTCAGGATGAGTGATAACGAAGTCCACATCGGCGGCATTCATCCATTCAGCGAAAGAATTAGGGACCGCCTGGGGCAGGGCACGGGGATGTGGGGCCCAGGTCATCACCACCTTTGGACGGGCCTTGGCCTTGTATTCCTCAATTGTAATGAGGTCGGCAAATGCCTGGCAAGGATGCACAGTGGCCGATTCGAGGCTTATCACCGGCTTCCCTGAATATTCAATGAACTGGTTAAGGATTGTTTCCGCGTAGTCAAAGTCCCTGTCCTTCAATCCAGCGAAGGAACGGACCCCGATGATGTCACAATAGCTTCCGATCACCGGGATAGCCTCGCGAAGATGCTCGCTGGAGTCCCCGTCCATCACCACTCCCAAACGGGATTCAAGTTTCCAACTGTCCGCCCCCACGTTCAGCACTATCGGGTCCATACCAAGATTCAGGGCGGCTTTCTGGCTGCTGAGACGGGTCCTGAGGCTGCTGTTGAAAAAAATCAGGATTATGGTCCTGTTCTTTCCGAGTTCCTTCCAGGCGAAAGGATTCTCCTTCACTTGACGTGCCTCCTGGAGCGCCTTCCCAAGGTCACCTATGTCTTCTACATGCAGGAATGATTTCATAGTACTTCTTCCAATGCTTTGATGAATATGTCAACGTCTTCCTTTGAAAGAACAAGCGGTGCGAGCAGGCGGATCATGTTCTTGCCTGAGACGCCGGTGAATATGTGTTTGTCGAACAACAGCTTCTTCCTGATTTCCGCCACCGGCCCATCAAACTCCACTCCAAGCATCAATCCCCTGCCTCGTACCTCCTTGATCGATGGTTGATTGTCAGATGGAGCCCCCGGCAGTTCGGACGCCTCGCTCCGCTCGGCCCCTCCCATCGCAAGCGATGGGCCCCTCCCTCTTACGAGCCGAGGGTGGCTACGGTCTGGACCTGCCAGACCTGGTGCCAATTCACCATCACTACTAACGCTCAGTCCCTCTAGGGGGTGCAGAGAGGCAGACATAATTGAGCGAAGCGACGATTTTAGATAGTCCCCGACGACTAGGGCGTTCTGGACGAGGTTCTCGTCCTTGATGATATCAGCGACTGCGATGGCTGCAGCCATGGCAAGATGGTTACCGCCGAAAGTGGTGCCGAGCATTCCCTTCACTGCCTCGAACTCGGGCGATATCAAGACTCCTCCGATCGGGAAACCGCCGGCCATTCCCTTTGCCATGGTGATTATGTCAGGACGGATCCCGGCCCATTGATGCGCGAAATACTTTCCTGAACGGCCGCATCCACTTTGAACTTCATCAAGGATCAGAGGCACTCCGGCCTCGCTGGTGGCTTTACGAAGATCCCTAATGAAGTCATCATCCGGAATGATGATTCCACCGACACCTTGGATACCCTCTATGATAACAGCGGCGACATCCCCCTTTGAGAGTTCTTCCTTGACAGCCTCAATGTCGTTCATCCCAACGAATGTCACCTCATGCCAACAGTTGAAAGGAGATCTGATCTTGGGGTTGTCAGTCACGGCTACTGCCCCGGAGGTCCGCCCGTGGAAAGCTCCCTTGAAAGCCAGTATCCGCCTCTCCCCCGTATGGAAGGAAGCAAGCTTAAGGGCGTTCTCATTGGCCTCGGCTCCTGAATTGCACAGGAAAAGGGAGTAGTCAGGATAACCTGACAGTTCGCCTATCTTTTCTGCCAGTTCTTCCTGGAGAGGATTCCTGACACTGTTGGAATAGAATCCCAGTTTCCCCAGCTGGGCGGTAATCGCAGTCACGTACCTTGGATGGCAATGACCGACAGATATTACTGCATGGCCTCCGTAAAGGTCCAGGTACTCGATCCCGTTTTCATCCCATAGGCGCGTCCCGTATGCCTTCACGGGAGTCACATCAAACAGGTTATATACGTCGAATAGTTTCACTGTGATTTATAATTAATTCTCTATTAATTACTTAAACAATTGCCATCCCTTCATTTAATGGGGTAGGTCATTTTCTATTTCCCTTATTATCAATCAGTTAGAAAACACGGAGCAAATCAAAACCTCGTACCTTTAAGGTGCAGCCCGGTGTCCTCCGGAAGGCCGAAGACAAGGTTCATGTTTTGGACGGCCTGGCCGGAAGCACCCTTGACGAGATTGTCAATAATGCTGATAACGTGGAGCTTCCGGCCGTGTTTCCGGACATTAAGGACGCACTTGTTGGTGTTGACCACCATTTTGAGGTCCGGATTGCCGTCGATGACATGGACAAATGGTTCGTCCTTGTAATAGTTCTTGTACAAATCGACTGCCTGCCCTTCATCAAGGTCGCAGTCGAAATAGACAGAGGACATGATTCCTCTGGCGAAGTCTCCCCTTACCGGAACGAAATTAATCTCGCCTCCGTAACTCGGGGAAAGGGTATGGAGAGTCTCGTTGATCTCGGCAAGATGCTGGTGGGTGAATGCCTTATAGACCGAGAGATTATTGCTCCTCCAACTGAAATGAGTGGTCTCTGATGGAGCCTGGCCGGCTCCGGTCGAACCTGTGATTCCGGTCACATGGATCTCCGGAAGGAGGTCTGCCCTTGCTACCGGAAGCAGGGCCAGCTGGATCGACGTTGCAAAACAGCCAGGATTCGCGATGTGCTTCGCTCCCTTTATCTTCGAACGGAAGGCCTCAGGAAGGCCATAGACGAAGTCTTCAGCATCTGCCGCAAGCCTGAAGTCATTACCCAGGTCGATTATGGCACCTTTGTAGCTTTCCGGAAGTGACTTCACGAACGGCTTTGCCTTACCATGGCCGGCACAAAGGAAAAGGACATCCGGCCCTTCGACAAGCCCAGGGACCGCAGTGAAATCAGGGACCGCAGTGAAGCACAGATCCGTCTCCCCCAGCAAATCGGCATGGGCCGACCAGACCGGTTCGCCTGCATGGCTGCCGCTCTGCGCAAAAAGGATTTCAGCGCAGGGATGGTTCACCATGATCCTCAGGAGTTCGCCGGCAGTGTAGCCGGCCGCTCCTATGATCCCAACCTTTATCTTACCATTGAAAGTCATCTACAGTTCCTTTTCAAGTTTCTCCCCTTCGTCCTTATGAGCAGTGTAATAGACCCTCAGCGGGGTTGAACTGACCTTAATGAAGCCCTTGGCATCCTC
>JAGCWD010000052.1 GCA_017962025.1 Bacteroidales bacterium | reverse complement strand
GGTGGAGATAATCTGGGCCCTCTGCACAAAGACATCGCGGACCTGAGGATTGACGATGAGATCCACGTACCTCTGGCGGTAGCGGAGCTCGGGATCTGAGAATTCGTCATACACCTTCCCGTCGGCGTCGGTCTTGACGATGGGAAGGACCCTGAGCGATTTGCTCAAGACTGTAAGTTCCTTGACATGGACGCTGAGCTGACCTGTCTGGGTGATGAAGGCGAAGCCCTTGACTCCGACTATGTCACCGATGTCCAGGAGCTTCTTCCACACTGTGTTGTACATGGTCTTGTCCTCTTCGGGGCAGATCTCATCACGCTTGACGTAGATCTGTATCCTTCCGGCCGAATCCTGAAGTTCTCCGAAAGAGGCTGCACCCATAATCCTTCTGGACATGATCCTTCCGGCCAGACAGACATCCTGGAAGTTGCCCTTCTCGGGATCATAACCGGCCTCGATTTCCTTGGTGGTTGTGTTGACCGGATAAAGCGGTGCCGGATAAGGATTGATGCCCAGCTCTCTCATTTTGGCAAGAGATTCCCTGCGGATGACCTCCTGCTCGCTCAACTCGATGTTTGCCATATCTTGATAATTCTTTAAATCAACCAAAAAGGCCGTATCCCGGCCTAGAACTACAAAAATACGACTTTTAATCTAGAAACTGAAATTGTAATTCTTGTTTAGAATGATTATCTTTGTATAATATGGCGAAAGAGCGCAAATGGATAATCAAGGAACCGGCTGATCCGGAAAAGGTGGGAAGGCTTTCCGCCGAACTGGGTATTGACCGTGTCCTTGCTGAACTGCTCGTCAAAAGAGGTGTAGAAACCTTCGAGCAGGCCCGCTCTTTTTTCCGCCCCAGCCTTGACAATCTCCACGATCCCTTCCTGATGAAGGACATGGATGCTGCTGTCGAGAGGGTTCGCAAGGCGATTACATCAGAAGAAAAGATCCTGGTTTACGGTGACTACGATGTAGACGGAACCACCGCCGTTTCCCTGGTTTATTCCTTCCTGAGAAGATATTCCCAGAAGGTGGATTTCTACATCCCCGACCGGTATGATGAAGGTTACGGACTCTCCTATAAGGGAATCGATTGGGCCAGCGATGGTGGATTCGGCCTGATAATCACCCTTGACTGCGGCATCAAGGCCAATGAGAAGGTCGAATATGCCCGTACCAAGGGTATCGACGTCATTATCTGTGACCATCACCTTCCGGAAGACACCCTTCCTTCTGCTGTTGCTGTTCTGGATCCGAAGAGGGAGGATGACAATTATCCTTTCGATGACCTTTCAGGCTGCGGTGTCGGATTCAAACTCGTCCAGGCATATTCCCAGAAATACGGAATTCCTTTCGAAACGCTCATCCCATTGCTTGACCTCCTGGTAGTCAGTATTGCCGCCGACCTGGTGACTATGGTAGGGGAGAACAGGGTACTTGCGCATTTCGGCCTGAAACAGCTCAATGAGAATCCCCGTAAGGGTCTGCTTGCCATGGCGACCCTGTCCAAGCTCGAACCCGGTCATCTGACCATTGATGACATCGTCTTCAAGATCGGACCGAGAATCAATGCTGCCGGTAGGATGGAGACCGGAAGGCTGGCCGTGGAGCTTTTGACGGCAGCTGACGACCATGTGGCCAACATCGTCGGCGAGAGGATCAATGACAACAACAACGAGCGCAAGGGTATCGACAGGGAGATTACCCAGGAGGCCCTTGAGATGGTCAAGAAAGGGACCGCCCTGTCAACTGACGCAGCTACGATTGTCTATAATCCGACCTGGAATAAGGGAGTCGTGGGTATAGTGGCGTCCCGCCTTGTCGAAGCCTTCTACAAACCCACTATAGTCCTTACTAAATCCAACGGTTTCATCACCGGTTCCGCCCGGAGCGTCGCCGGGTTCGACCTTTACGAGGCGATCGAGAGCTGCGCTGACCTTTTGGAAAACTTCGGAGGCCATGTCTATGCGGCGGGTCTTACCATGAAGGAGGCCAACCTGGAAGAGTTTGTGACCAGAATCGACAAGTTCATAGGTGAGAAGATCACCGATGAGATGCTGACCCCTGTCACCGACATAGACGCCAAGCTCGAGTTCAGCCAGATTACCCCGAAGTTTTTCCGTCTCCTTAAGCAGTTCCAGCCCTTCGGCCCCGGCAACAGCAATCCCGTTTTCCTGACGGAGAATGTTTCCGACGGAGGCAACGGGCGCAAGGTCGGAGCCGGCGGAGTCCACATGAAGCTCGACCTGATCGACGAAAAACAGCCGTTCCACCAGATTCCGGCCATCGCCTTCAACATGGCGGATTTCTATGAATATATTAAAGCAGGCAATCCCTTCGACATCTGTTACTCGATAGTGGAGAACTACTATCGCGGCAACTCCACCCTCCAGCTCCGCATCAAGGACATCAAGGAGCGCGAGGAGTTCATTTAAAATCTGTTTGTTTTTATTGTGCTGGATTCCACTCTGAAGTGCAACGCTTTGAAGCGTGACAGTATATCTTTACTGACCTAAACAGAAAAGCCTAAGGCTAGGTTGCCGAGAATCTCGGTGGCAGCGGCCGTGTAGTCGTTGCTGTCGACGTCTATGATGTGATGAGCGGTCTTCGCATAGATGGGACCGCGGACGGCCATCAGCTCCTCGACCCTGGCGCGGAGGGGTTTGCCACCCTTGAGCATGGGCCGGTCGCCAGGCCAGGTCTCAAGGTTGTGTACCAGCGTGTCAACTGATGCCTTGAGATAGAAGCATGTGGTGTTCCTCCGGATCATGCGCCGGCAGGCCTCGGTTGTGACAGTTCCGCCCCCGAGGGAGAGGATGCAATCCTCGCCTGTCAGTTCGTTCGTCAGGAAAATATTCTCGAGGGCTTCCAGTTCCATTGCCCTGAAGGCGGCCTCTCCCTGTTTTTCAAATATTTCAGGAATGGACTTCCCCGTCATGGCCTCGATGTAGGAATCCAGGTCGATGAACTCCATTCCGGGGAGCAGTTTGGAGAGTTCTTTCCCCACACTGCTTTTTCCGCTTCCCATGAAGCCTATGAGGGAGATGCTTGCCATATTCCTTTAGAACAGGGTGGGTTCGAAGAATTCTCCCTCACCGGGGAGGTCGTCTATATCGGGGAGCTTATCAGTCCCGGTCCCTGAGCCTGTCGAAGGGTCGGGACTTTCAATTATGTCCATCGGCTCCTCAGGCCCTTCGAAAGGCACAGGGGCCGGATCGGTTGGTGAGCTTGTCGAACCATCCGGCTTTTCCAGCGGCTCGATGAACTTGACCTTCTTGACATCGTACTGATGGCACTTCTTTCCCTTTGCGGTGTAACCCTTCTTCGCGATGAATTCCTCAGCGTCGATGTTCTCCGGGGTCCTGTGCTCGTACTTCTTCCCGAATATAACCTGGAACTGAGGATGCTTGTCATCAGTGATTTCCACCAGATAGGACTTCGCTCCGGGAGCTATGAAAGACTGGGGAGTGTTGTCACTCAAGACGAAACTGAACCGCTTGACGTAGAATGTCTTGGCAGTCGCATCATAATATAGCGCGGTGTAGGTCTTTTCGGGATCGAACTTCTCTATCTTCAGGATGTTCCCCTGGTAACGGTTGGACACATCGAACGAAGTGGTGTAGAAAGTACCGTCCTTGAATATTGCCAGCACTTTGTCCTCAGGTCCGAATTCGCCGAGGTAGAGACCTCTCTGCTCATCGTTCAGCTTCTGGATGTCAGCATCGTACCAGATGTCCTTGCCGCCGATAGTTGAGACTCCCTTGCTCTTCAGCTGGATCTTTGAAATGGTGAATTTTGAAACCAGGTTTCCCCTCGAAGTCTTTCCCTTGATGGCAAGAGTCGAGAAGTCATATTCAAGCTGGGTCTTCTTGAGCTTCGGTCGGGGCCTCAGGTAGATTCTTACGGTCTCCGCTTCACCGTTATTGTTGACAGTGAACCAGAGGATCTTGGAACCTTCCTTGCCAGTGGTGATGTCATAGTCCTTGTCCCTGGTCACGCTGGTGATGGCGAATCTCTTGGCGTAGTAAACCGAGCTCTTCCCATCACGATAGATGACATTGTAGATTGTCCTCTCGTCCCCTCTGTTGAACACTCCCACATAGAGAAGGTCCTTCCAGAAGAAGGCCTTGTCGGTCACCTTGGTGATGCGGTATTTTCCGTCCCTTGAAATGACGAGGATCTCGGACAGGTCGGAACAGTCTGACACATAGACTCCGTTGTCGTCCCTCTTGAGACTGAGGCCGACGAAACCTTCCTCATAGTTCGCATAGAGTTTGGCGTTGTTGCTCACGACCTTGGTGACAGCGATGCTTTCGAAGGCGGAGATTTCGGTAAGCCTCTTGAAAGGCTTTCCGTATTTAGCCTTCAGACCCTTGAACCAGGCGATGGTGTATTCGGTGATATGCTCTATGTTGTTACGGACCTCGTCCATCTCGGCCTCTATGGAAGCTATCTTCTCTTCCATGGCCTTGGTGTCGAACTTGGAGATCTTCCGGACCGGCTTTTCAACCAGACGATGGATATCGTCCATCACTATTTCCCTGCGGAGGAAGTCCTGGTAGTTCTTCATCTCGGTGAACACGTCGTCAAGCTGCTGCTCCCAGCTCTTCTGGTCCTGCTCGAGGATCTTATAGACCCTGTTCTCAAAGAATATCCTTTCGAGGGAATCGTAGTGCCATTCATCCTCCAGCTCGTCCAGCCTGATACGAAGCTGCCATTCCAGCAGGTCCTTGGTGTGAAGGGTGTCATAGACAAGGATGTCCTTGACTGAAAGGAACTGCGGTTTGTTGTCCACGATAACGCAGGCATTGGGTGCGATGTTACACTCGCAATCGGTAAAGGCATAAAGGGCGTCGATGGTCTTGTCGGGGGAGACGTCGTTGGGAAGGTGGATTATGATCTCCACCTTGTCGGTTGTCATGTCCTCGATTTTCTTGATCTTGATCTTGCCCTTGTCCTTGGCCTTGACTATCGAATCCTTTATTATTTCAGAAGTCTTCCCGTAAGGGATTTCCGTGATGGCTATGGTGTTCTTGTCGATCTTCTCGATCTTGGCACGTACCTTTACGCTACCGCCACGGGCTCCGTCCTTGTAGTTGCTGCAATCGGCACTGCCACCGGTGGGGAAATCAGGATAGATCGTAAAGTCCTTGCCCTCAAGGATACTGACAGAAGCATCGAGGAGCTCGTTGAAGTTGTGGGGAAGGATTTTTGAGGCCATACCGACAGCGATACCCTCGGTTCCCTGTGCAAGAAGCAGGGGAAAGCGTACCGGAAGTTCGGTAGGTTCCTGGTTACGGCCGTCATATGAAGTCATCCAATGGGTGATTTTCGGGTCGAAAACCACTTCCTTGGCAAATTTGGACAGGCGGGCTTCGATGTACCTCGGTGCAGCGTTGCTGTCTCCCGTCAGGATGTTTCCCCAGTTACCCTGGCAATCTACCAGTAGCCCTTTCTGGCCTAGCTGTACCAGGGCACCAAGGATGGAGGCATCTCCATGCGGGTGATACTGCATGGCCTGGCCGACGATGTTGGCAACCTTTGTGTAACTGCCATCGTCCATCCTGTACATGGCGTGGAGGACCCTCCTCTGAACCGGCTTCAATCCATCCACGATATGGGGGACCGCCCTTTGGAGGATGACATAGGAGGAATAGTCAAGGAACCAGTCCTTGAACATTCCGGAAAGCTTGAACTTCCGGCTGTCGGAGCTAAGAAGCTTGTCGTACTTTCCTGTCGATGGAGCGGCGCTCTCATCGACGGGAGTTTCCATCTCCTCGTTTCCGTTTTCCTGATCCTGAATATCTTCCCACTGGTCTTCCGTTGCCATATTCCTTCTCCCTATTTTATTCTTCGTAACCGAATTTCCTCAGTTCCTTGCGGTTCTCCCTCCAGTCCGGATCCACCTTCACGAACAGTTGAAGAAAGACCCTCTTCTGAAAGAAATCCTCCATTTCAAGCCTGGCCTCTGTGCCGGTCTTCTTAAGGGCAGAACCGCCCTTGCCTATGATTATCCCTTTCTGGGTGTCGCGCATCACGTAGATGACAGCGCTGATTTCGTATCTCTCCTTTCCCTCCTTGAAAGCTTCTATTCCAACCTCGCAGCTGTAGGGAATCTCCTGGCTATAGTTCTCCAGGATTTTCTCACGGATGATTTCCGAAGCGAAGAAGCGCAGGTTGCGGTCTGTGAACTGATCCTTGTCAAACCAGGGAGGTGACAGAGGGAGTTTGCTCACAATGGCGTCCAGGACACTTTCAAGATTGAAATGTTCCTTGGCGGATACAGGTATTATGATCGCTTCAGGAAGGGTCTGCTTCCAGTAGCCTATCAATTCCATAACCTTTGCCTGGTCGCTGATGTCGATCTTGTTTATCGCCACGACCACAGGACACTGGAGTTTCTGGAGTTTCTGGATATATTCCAGGTTCTTGTCGCTCTTCTCCACCACATCGGTTACGTAGAGGATGATGTCGGCGTCGCCGATCGCTGCGTCAACGAACTTCATCATGTCCTCCTGGAGCCTGTAGTTGGGCTTCAGCATTCCTGGCGTGTCGGAATAGACTATCTGGTAGTCGTCGGTGTTGACGATTCCCATTATCCTGTGCCGGGTCGTCTGGGCCTTGGCAGTGACGATTGACAGTTTCTCGCCCACCAGGGCGTTCATCAAGGTGGACTTGCCAACATTCGGATTGCCGATTATGTTGACAAAGCCCGCGCGATGTCCTGTGTTTGTGGTCTGGCTAGACATAGGCCCCCATCTTGAGGACGTTTACCTCGCCCTCGCTGAGATACCTCCACTCGCCCTTCTTGAGGCCCTTCTTGGTAAGACCGGCGAAATAGACCCTGTCGAGAGCCTTCACTGTGTAACCGAGGCTTTCGAAGATCCTTCGGACAATCCTGTTCTTGCCGGAATGGATCTCTATGCCGAGCCTGCGATGGTCTTCGGCGTCGATATATTCAAGCTCGTCTGCCTTGATGACTCCATCAGTGAGGGAAAGACCTTCGACGAGTATCTTTTCCTTGTCTTCCTCTTCAAGAGCCTTGTCGAGGATTACCTGGTAGATCTTCTTCTTGTTGTAGGAAGGATGGGTCAACTGTTCTGCAATCTCACCGTCGTTGGTGAACATGAGTACACCGGTGGTGTTTTTGTCCAGCCTTCCGACAGGGAACACCCTGGAGGTGCAGCCTTTGAGGAGGTCCATGACGGTCTTGTCTGCATGAGGATCGCTTGCACTCGTGACGAATCCCTTAGGCTTGTTCATCACTATGTAAACCTTTTCCTCTCCCTTGAGCCTTTCCCCGTTGAAACGGACGTCATCCTTGAGGACATTGATCTTGGTACCGAGTTCAGTCACAACCTCTCCGTTCACAGTTACGACTCCAGCCTGGATAAAGGTGTCAGCCTCGCGGCGTGAGCAGACTCCAGAATTGGCAATGAACTTGTTGAGACGGATCTCTTCCTTGATCGGAGTCGGTACGTTGTCATTGTCGGAGAAGAGGGGATTGTCCACCTGGGGTTTCCTTGAGAGCATCTGGTTTATTCCAGCCTCGTCTGCGGCGGTGAAATGGGATGTGTTCTTGCGGACAGGTTTCTTGGGGGCAGGACGTCCGGGACCTTTCTGGAATCCGGACTGACGTGGACTGTCAAAGCTCCGCTGGCGCTGTCCATATGAAGGACGTCCTTCTCCGAAGCTTCTCTTCTGGTAACCGCGGTTCTCGCCATAACCCTGACGGCTTTCGCCGTGGCCCTGGCGTCCTTCACCGTATCCCTGGTGCCTTTCGCCGTAGCTCTGGCGTCTTTCTCCATATCCCTGACGCTCCTCACCGTATGAGTCATGACGGTTGTCGTTATAACGCGGACGTTCCTGACCGTAACGAGGTCGATCCTGTCCATAATGCGGGCGGTCCTGACCATAGCCTCCCTGACGGTTCTGTCCGTAACGCGGACGATCCTGGTTGTATGAAGGGCGACCCTCTCCGTAGGCAGGACGTTCATCCTGTCTGTGATAGCTTCTCTGGCTGTTGTAGGGCCTGAATTCACCTTCCTTGCTGGATGATGAGGCAGGGGCGACCCTTCTTCTGGGTCTCAATTTCCTGCCTTCCGCTGAATAGCCATTCCTAGATTCGTTTCCTGCGTAATCCCTACGCTCTCCGTGGCTCTCATAGCCACCGTTCTTTTTTTCTTCCATAAATAATGTACTGTGGCTCACGCCACCTAATAATTAATTTGCCTTAAGCTTGAAAATATAAGTTATTGTTCCTTGTTGAAGGGCCGGAGCATCTGCGCTCTGGTTGAAATGCGCCTTCATCGCCGCTGCCCTGGCGGCTGCCCATAGTGACTGGTTGGTGACTGTAGTGCCTTGCGCTCCGGCGATAGCCTTAGTTACGTTTCCATAGTTGTCCACCCAGATGTCAACCACGACCTTTCCTTCATCCTGCACGGCGTAATCAGGCCTGGGAAGTGCTCCAAGGACACTCCTGCCTTTCAGATGGGCATTGGGCACGCCATCTGTCTTCCCTGTTGTCGTGTTGCCCTTCGGATGTCCGGCCTTGAATTCGGCGGAAGGATTTGTGGCACCATGCGGGGCCAGGGAGGAATCTTTCTTGCTCATCCCGGGGAAGAGTGCATTCTTGTTTATTTCCTCTTTCGGGGCAGGAACTTCCACGTCTCCATGGCTGTCGGGCTTGGCCTCGGCTGTCTTGTTGGTTCTGTCTGACTTGATCGGAGATTCGCTTCTCTGGATCAGTTCCACAGGTTTGGTAATGTCCACTTCTTCAGCCTGCGGCTGCCTGCCTATGGCCTGCCTTGGCACCGGTGCAGGTTCGTCTTCGCTGAAATCGATCAGGAAGGTTTGCTCCTGGGGCGGGGGATAAAGATATTTCAATCCCGTGAACGCGCAAGAAAGCAGGATCACCAGATGTATGGCAACCGTAAGGACGATTCCCGTAACAGTGGAGACCTTTGCCTCCTTCTCTCTGACGCGAAGGTATTGCTTCATTACTCGGGCTGAGTAGCCAAAATTACTTTGTAGTGGTTGCGCTTAGCGATGTTCATGATCGAGACGACCTCCTTGATAGGGACGCTCTCGTCAGAATAGATGGAGAATGTCGGGTCCTCCTCTGACTGGAGAAGGCCCACCAGGCCGTCCTCCAGGTCGGAGAACTGGACCGGGGTTTCGTCGCCGTTGAGGTGGTAGGTGTACATCTCGCCGCCCCAGTCCTTGATGGAAACACTGACAGTGGGCTTTGCGGTCACCTGCCCCGTGCTCTTGGGAAGCAAGAGCTTAAGTGCGTTCGGATTGACCAGCGTCGAGGTGACCAGGAAGAAGATCAGCAGCAGGAACACCAGGTCCGTCATGGACGACATGGACATCTCCGAATTGACCTTTGTGGTTCTCTTGAATGCCATTTATTATTTCTCCTCTTCGTTGTCTGCAGGTTCGTGCAGAAGATCCATGAAGTCGATTGTAGCAGTCTCCATCTTGAACATCAGGTTGGAGATCTGTGCGGTGAGGTAGTTATAGCCGAAGTAGGCGAGGATACCGACGATAAGACCTCCTACCGTGGTGATCATGGCGGTGTAGATACCGCTCGACAGCAGGGTGATGTCTATGTTGTTTCCTGCATTTGCCATGTTGAAGAAAGCCTGGACCATTCCAAGGACGGTACCGAGGAATCCGATCATCGGGGCACCTCCCGCTATGGTAGCAAGGGTAGGAAGGCCTCTCTCGAGTCTGGCGATTTCAACATTTCCCATGTTCTCTACAGCGGTCTGGATGTCGGTAAGCGGCCTTCCGATACGCTCGATACCCTTCTCTACGAGACGGGCGACAGGAGAGTCATACTTCTCACAGAGGGAGAGAGCACTCTTGACCTTCCCTTCGTGGATGTAGTCACGGATGTCCCTCATGAAATTCTTGTCGACTTGCTTTGCCTTGTGGATCATCCACCACTTCTTCCCGAAGATGTAGATTGCTATGACTGACAGGATTGCGAGAACTATCATGAGCCAACCGCCCTTGGCGGCCATCTGGATCAATGAATAACTCTGCTCAACCTGCTGTGGAGCAGCCTGCAATGCAGGCTCGGCGGCCTTGGCGATGTTCTCAGCCACCTCGACGGCGGCGGTGTCCAGACCTACCTGTAAAACATGGAACAACATAATTATAACGTACGTTTATTGATTTCAAAACCGGTTGCGTAATGCCAACTGCACATATCACGCCACCAACTTGCAAAATTAATCAAAAAAACCGACAATAACTAATATTCCACCCTTGTCAGGAACAAAGCATGTCCGGGTACGGATTCACCTGCGTCATCACGGGTCCCTCCACCGGTCAGTCCGGCAAACCAGTCCTCGTCATGACGGCCTCTGCCCACCTCCAGAAGGGAGCCTACGACTGCGCGTACCATGTTCCTGAGGAATCTGTCCGCCCTGATGGTAAAGACAAGGTAATCCCCCTCTTCGGCAGGATATCCCATCATTCTTACATGGTCTGGTGAATATGAATCCCAGCATGCCATCGAGACAGTACAGATGGATGTCTTGTTGTCACTTCCGACTTTTTCAAAGCAACTGAAATCATGGGTGCCGAGAAGGTGGACAGCCGCCCTGTTCATGGCTTCCACATCGATTGGGAAAGTGTACAAAAGGGAATACTTTTCCATGAAAGGGTCTTTCTTTCTGTGGATGAAATACTTGTATTCCCGCATCCTGGCGTCGAATCTGGAATGGAATTCCGGGTCCGCCGGAATGATGTCATGAACCTTGATTCCATGGGGCAGGATGGCATTTATTTTGTAGCCAAACCCCGCGGCGTCAAGGTCCTGGACTCTGGTGTCGAAGTGTGCTACATAACTTATCGCATTTACCTTCGAATCGGTCCTGCCAGCCCCTGTGACGGCGATTTCTTCTTTCAAGAGAGTTGACAAGGCAACCTGAAGACACTCTTGGACGGTTTTCGCTTCGCTTTGCATCTGCCAACCGCAGAATCCGGAGCCGTCATAGGATAGGATGATCTTGTAGCGCATGGTTGAGGCTTTTGTTGACACGCAAAAATATAAAAAAGACATAACATGGAAAGCGTTAACATCAAAGAATTGAACGACAGGATCCAGCAGGAAAGTGCCTTCGTGGACATGCTGTCCCTTGAGATGGGAAAGGTCATTGTCGGTCAGAAACAGCTCGTCGAGAACTTGCTGATCGGCTTGCTGGCCAACGGACATATCCTTCTCGAAGGAGTCCCCGGTCTTGCCAAGACTTTGGCAATCAGTACCCTTTCACAGGCTATCGATGCCAAGTTCAGCCGTATCCAATTCACTCCGGACCTTCTTCCCGCCGACCTTATCGGTACGATGATATATTCCCAGAAAGACGAGAAGTTCGAAGTTCACAAGGGTCCCGTCTTTGCCAACTTCGTGCTTGCGGATGAGATCAACCGTTCACCGGCAAAAGTCCAATCCGCCCTTCTCGAGGCCATGCAGGAGAGGCAGGTGACTATCGGAGACGAGACGTTCAAGCTTCCTGAGCCTTTCCTGGTTATGGCTACCCAGAACCCTATAGAGCAGGAAGGTACTTATCCTCTGCCCGAGGCACAGGTGGACCGTTTCATGCTTAAGGTCGTTGTGAGTTATCCCAAGAAGGACGAGGAAAAGCAGATTATCCGGATGAACAATTCCGGGGAATTTCCCAAGGCAAGCCCGGTTGTCAAGCCTGAGGATATCGTCCGTGCCCGAAATGTCGTGAGGGATGTCTATATGGACGAGAAGATCGAAAGATACATCGTGGACATAGTGTATGCCACCAGGACTCCGGAGGAGTACGGCCTGGGAAAGATCAAGGATCTGATTTCCTTCGGAGGATCCCCTCGTGCAAGCATCTCCCTTGCAATGGCTGCCAAGGCCTTCGCTTTCATCAGGCGCAGGGGTTATGTGATTCCCGAGGATGTCAGGGCGGTCTGCAATGAAGTCCTTCGCCACAGGATCGGTCTGACCTATGAGGCCGAGGCCGAGAATGTGACCACCGAGCAGATCATCGCCGAGGTTATCAATGCAGTCCAGGTTCCGTAGTGTTTGAGTATTAGAATGCCTTCCAATCCTTCAGCAAACGAACTGCTCCGAAAGGTCCGAAAGATAGAGATCCGTACCAGGGCCCGGTCTCACCAGATCTTTGCTGGAGAGTACCACAGTGCTTTCAAAGGCCGTGGAATGGCTTTTAGTGAAGTCCGTGAGTACCAGTACGGTGACGATCCCCGTTCGATGGACTGGAACGTTACTGCCAGATTGAGGGCACCTTACGTGAAAGTCTATGAAGAGGAGAGGGAGATGACGGTGGTCCTTCTGATCGACATCAGCCGTTCCGGCCTTTTCGGTACAAGTGAAAGGACCAAGAGGGACCTGATTGCAGAGATTGCCGCAGTCCTCAGTTTCTCGGCTTCCATCAACAATGACAAGGTAGGCGCATTGTTCTTCAGCGACCATGTGGAGAAATTCATTCCACCGGGGAAGGGCAGGAGCAACCTCCTTCACATTATCCGTGAGATTATCGAGTTGAAACCGACATCAGACGGAACGGATGTCGGGGAGGCTCTCAGGTACCTGACTAATGCAATAAAGAAGAAATGCACCGCCTTCGTCCTCTCTGACATGCTGGACGTCGAGCATGACGGAACTCCCCGTTACGAGGATGCCCTCAAGGTCGCCAGGAACAGGCATGACATCTCCGTCATAAAAGTCCATGATCCCAGGGAACAGACAATTCCCGCGATAGGACTGGTCCATGTCAAGGATTCGGAGACAGGGGAGTCTGCCTGGATCAACACTTCCAGCAGGAAGGTGAGGGCCGGATACTCAAAGTGGTTCGGGACGGTGGCAGAGAACGAAAAGAAGCTTTTTAACCGCTATCAGATTGATTCCGTGGACATCGCAACCAACGATGACTATGTCAAGGGACTGATGGCGTTTTTCGGGAGGAGATGATAATGAGGAAGTTGATAGTTTCTTTGGCCTTGATTGCCTTTATGCCTTCCGCCTTGTTCTCCCAGGCGGTTTCAGGAGGGATGAAAGGCATGGTCATCAAGTCTGAGGATTCATTCCTTCAGCAGCTCCAGCCTCGTGATTCGGTGCTTATAGGAGACCAGTTGCGCTACGGCTTCCATCTCAAGGATGTTCAGCAGGGAACCGGTTTCATGACGGCCGATTTCTCGAAAGGGTTCATGCCCGGTGACAGCGTGGAAGTGGTCGGGCCATGGAAAGCCGATACTGTAAAGGTACATGGCAAGAAGGGAGGCCCCCTTTCCTTCGACATAGATTTCTCGGTCGTTATCACTTCATTTGAAGAAGGCAACTATGACCTCATCCCGCTGTCTATACTCAGGCAGACTGCCCTGGACAGGATAGACACCCTGGTCTTCAAATCCCAGCCGCTTGAAGTATTTACAATTCCCGTGGACACAACGACTTATGTAATCCATGACATCAAAGGACAGATAAAGTATCCCCTGACCTTCAGGGAGATCCTTCCTTATCTTGTGGCAATCTGGGCATTGGCCTTCCTGACCGTACTGATCTGGGCCCTCATTGCTTCAAGGAGAAAGAAGGAAACCGGAGCTGTCGCTTACAAGGATCCTCCTTATATCGTTGCACTCCGCAAGCTTGAGCAGTACCGGGACAGCAAGTTCTGGGTTCCCGACAAGCAGAAGTCCTTCTATTCCGGTATTACGGATGCTCTTAGGGAATATATTGATTCCCGTTACGGAATAGACGCACCCGAGATGACGACGGCAGAACTGTTCGACAGCCTTGGTCACACTGATGTCCCGGCAGACTTGTTCATGGAGATGAAACAGCTGTTCGAGACCGCTGACCTGGTTAAGTTCGCCAAGGCATACGCTAGCGATCAGGAGAATGCCGCAGCGGTTCCTTTGGCGGTAAGGTTTGTTACTTCGACTTACCAGGCTCCCTCAATCAGTGAACCTGAAGAACAAAATGAAGGAGGGGCTAAGTGATGTTTTTCGAGTATCCCGAACTTCTCTGGCTGCTGCTGGTACCTTTCCTGCTGGTACTCCGCTATCTCTACATAGAGTTGGCTGACAGGAGGCCGCATCTTCGTGTCTCCAAGGCCACTCCATGGAAGGCAGGAGGAAAATCGGTGCTGGACATCATAAGGCATATTCCCTTCCTGCTGAGGATTGCGGCTCTCTGCCTTCTGGTAGTGGCGGTCGCCCGTCCCAGGTCTTCCAGGAAGGTGGACAGGATAGACACCGAAGGAATCGACATCGTACTTGCGATGGATGTCTCGACCAGTATGCTCGCCAGGGATTTCAATCCTGACAGGATAAGTGCCGCCAAGGACATAGCTATCGAGTTCATCTCCCAGAGGCCATCTGACCGCATGGGAATAGTTGTCTTTGCGGGAGAGAGCTACACCCAGTGCCCCCTTACCACGGACAGGGCCACTCTGATCAACCTTATGAAGGAGATTTCAACAGACCTGATTGAGGACGGTACTGCCATAGGCAACGGTCTTGCCACTGCTGTAGCCAGGATGAAGGATTCCGATGCCAAAAGCAGGGTCGTCATCCTTCTTACCGATGGAGTCAACAACAGCGGTGAAGTTTCTCCTGAGACAGCTGCCGAGATAGCCAAGACCTATGGAATCAGGGTCTATACAATCGGAGTGGGAGCAAACGGAGAAGCTCCATATCCCGTTATCACTCCTTGGGGGGTCCAGGTCCAGAACATGAAGGTCGAAATCGACGAGAAACTTTTGAACAATATCGCTTCGACGACAGGCGGCCGCTATTTCAGGGCCACCGACAACACGAAGCTTTCGGAAATATATTCTGAGATCAACAAGATGGAGAAGGCCCGTACGACCGTTGACAGTTTCCCTGTCTATAAGGAACTGTTCCTTGGCTATGCCTTGGCGGCTCTGCTCTGCCTGCTTCTTGAAATGCTGGTCAAAGTCTTAGTCCTGAGGAGGTTGCCATGATCATATTCGCCCACCCGCAGTTCCTGCTGCTCCTTCTTCTGATCCCGTTCTTCTTCATCGGCCTTGCCGTATGGATGGGAGCGAGGCGCCGCCGTCTTCGCAAGTTCGGTGACGAAGCTCTTGTGAATGACCTCATGCCTTCCTGGTCCCGTTCAAAGAGATGGGTGCGCGCTGTAATTTATTCCCTAGCATTCACCTTCCTCGTCTTCGGCCTTTCCAGACCCCAGATTGGAGCCAAGCTCAAAGAGTACAAAGCCAAGGGAGCTGAGATAATGATTGCCCTGGATGTCTCTAACTCCATGCTTGCCCAGGACTATTCTCCCAACAGGCTGGAGAGGGCAAAGCTTGCGATCTCCAGGATCACTGACAAACTTCAGGGAGACAGGATTGGACTCATCATATTCGCCGGCAGTTCCTTCGTGCAGCTTCCGATCACATCGGATTACGTGAGTGCCAAGATGTTTCTAAGCAATATCTCCACTTCTTCAGTACCCATCCAGGGTACGGCAATCGGTGATGCCATCAACACGTCGGTCAGGAGTTTCAGCGCCCAGAGTGAGCAGAGCCGTGCGATCATAGTCATAACTGACGGTGAAAACCATGAGGATGACGCAGTGGCAGCCGCTGCCCAGGCCGCAGAGGTAGGAGTGAAAGTGTACACTATCGGAGTGGGGTCCCAGGAAGGACAACCGATCCCTATGGACGGAGGACTCCTGAAAGACAAGGAGGGGAATATCGTCGTGACCAGACTTGACGAGGAGACCCTCAAACAGATAGCCCAGGCTGGAGGTGGAGCCTATGTCCACGCAGGGAATGATGAATTCGGACTTACACCGATCATTTCCGAGATCCAGAAGATGCAGGACGAGGAGTTCAATTCAGTCATGTTTGAAGAATACGACGAACAGTTCATGTACTTTTTGGGAGTCGCCCTTGCCCTTCTCGTTCTCGAGATGCTCATCGGGGAAAGGCGTTCCCGCAGACATTTATTCGAAAGCAGATGAGGACGCCGGTGAAATATACATTGACCATCATGGCCTTCATTGCTGCATGTGTCGCCATGTACGGCCAAGCTGACCGCAGGGAGGTGAGGTCCGGAAACCGCCAGTTCAAGAAGGGTGACTGGCAGAAGAGTGAGATTGAGTACAGGAAGGCTCTCCTCAAGGACACATCATCTGTTGCCGCTTCCTACAACCTTGCAAATTCGCTTTACAGGCAGGATAATTTCGAAGAGGCCGGAAAGGCACTCGAAAAGATAAAGGAAACTGTGGCCGGAAGCCCTGCAGCTGCCGACTATTATTATAATCTTGGCAACGTGGCAGTACAGAAGAAGGACTGGGGTGGTGCCGTTGAGGCCTACAAGCAATCATTGCTCCGGAGGCCTGACGACATGGATGCCAAGGAAAACTATGCCTACGCTAAGCTGATGCTGAAGAACGAAGGCGGCGGTGGAGGCGGTGGTAATGACAACCAGGACCAGAATCAGGATCAAAACCAGAACCAAGATCAGAATCAGGATCAGCAGGACCAGAACCAGGATCAGCAGCAAGGTCAGGGAGATGCGAAGATCTCTCCCCAGCAGGCCCAGCAGATGTTGAAAGCGATCCAGGCAAGGGAGAAGGAGACCCAGGACAAGGTCAACAAAGAGAAGGCCGCGGTTTTGAAATCACGACAGAAAGACAAGAATTGGTAAGCAGAAGATGAAAAGGATAATGTACATAACCGCACTTGCGGTGCTGTCACTAGCTGCGACCCTGGGCCTTTCGGCCCAGAATGCCATCCGGGTTGAAGCACCCAACGTGGTTGCCGTCAATGAGCAGTTCAATGTCACCTTCATAATTGAGGGAGAGAAGAATCCTTCTGATTTCTCCTGGTCTCCGGGAGAGGAGTTCCAGCTGGTCTGGGGACCCCAGAAAGGTACTTCGACAAGCATCCAGATTGTTAACGGAAAGAGGACATCATCCCATCAGACCACTTACACGTATATTCTTCTGCCCAAATCAACCGGTACTTTCCAGATTCCATCTGCAACGGCGAATGTTTCCGGAGACCGGATTTCCTCTTCCCAAACCTCCATCCAGGTCGTAACCGATGCTTCATCTTCTTCGTCCCAGGGAAACCAGCCTTCAGGTCAGGGCTCATCCCGAGGTTCCTCGGATTCTGCCCGCCAGCAGGCAGCTACAGGTGAAATACCTTCGGAAGATTTGTTCATGAGGCTTTCCCTGAGCCGTTCCGAGGTGGTCATGGGAGAGCCGATAACAGCATCCCTCAAGCTTTACCAAAGGGTTAATATTGCCGGTTTCGAGAATGCCAAGTTCCCTTCTTTCAACGGTTTCTGGAGCCAGGAAACATATTCCCCGACAAACATCGAGTTCAAGAGGGAAAGTTTTGACGACAAGATCTACAATACTGCGGTTCTGAGGAGTTATGTCCTTATACCCCAGCAGTCCGGCACTATAACCATCGACCCTGCCGAGCTTGTCTGCCTTGTCAACATAAGGGTGAACACTCCTTCATCCAACAGCATATTCGACAGCTTCTTCCAGGATGAGTACCGTACCATCCGGAAGAGGGTGACGACTCCTGCCGTCAGAGTCAAGGTCAACCCCTTGCCTTCCGGACAGCCGGCTTCCTTCGGAGGTGGAGTTGGCAGTTTCGGAATATCCGCCCGCCTCTCTTCAGACGAGCTGAAGACGCATGATGCCGGATCACTGGTAATCACTGTCTCCGGTCGTGGAAACGTATCGCTCCTTGAGGAGCCGAAGGTCAGTTTCCCTCCGGATTTCGAAGTCTATGACACCAAGACTACGGAGAACACTGACAAAAGCAACGGAGGCACTTCCGGCAGCAAGTCATTCGAATTCCCCTTCATCCCGAGGAGTGCCGGGGATTTCACCATCGAACCGGTGGAGTATTCCTATTATGACGTCAGTTCCGGGAAATATGTCACATTACGGACCCAGCCGCTCCACATCAAGGTGGCCAAGGGGAAGGGAGGAGACTCTCCTGTACAGATCACTACAACTCCCGGTGTTGAGAGGAGGGATGTGAAGAGCCTTGCCGACGACATCCGCTTCATTTCCACCAAGAAGCCTTCCCTTTCGAAGGATAATTCATTCTTCGTAGGTTCTCCTCTGTTCTTTGTCATACTCTCGCTGATTTTGATCCTTGCGGTAGCGGTTTGGCTGGCGACCAGGAAACTGGCTGCCATGAAGGCCGATGTCGCGATGTCCAAGAACCGTCGTGCGACCAAGATGGCCAGGAAGAGGCTTCAGCAGGCAGGAGACTTCCTTGACAAGAATCTTTATACTGCTTTTTACGAGGAACTGCACAAGGCCCTTATCGGTTTCATTTCCGATAAACTGAATATGGATATGTCTGAGATAAGCAAGGATAACATAGCTTCCGCCCTGGTTGAGGGCGGAGTCAGTGAGGATGACACAAAGGCTTTCACCGACCTCCTTGACGCGTGTGAATTCGCAAGGTACTCCCCGGATGCCGGGCATGAGGCCATGAACAGCCATTATGAGACTGCAGTTAAAGTCATTTCCGCAATCGATTCAAGTCTCAAGACCGGCAAGGCCCACACGAAGACACCGGTTGCGATTCTTGCCCTGCTCCTCGGCTTTGGACTGTCGTTCAATGCTGCTGCACAGTCAGACCAGATCACAATAACTCCTGTTGACTCATCTTCAACTTCAGAGTCCATTGCCGAAGAGCCGTCAGCCAAAGTAGCTGATCCTGCTACTCTCTGGCAGGAAGGAGTCAGTGCCTATTCTGACAGCAGGTTCCAGGATGCCGTTTCAGCTTGGGAAGCTATTGTTTCCACAGGTGTCGTCGCTCCTGAATTGTTCTGCAATATTGGTGATGCTTATTTCAAGCTTGGCAACTATCCCAAGGCAATACTCAATTATGAAAGGGCTCTCAAATTGGATCCGTAAAATTCAGATGCACGCTATAACCTTGAGTTCGCGGGTAGTTTCGTTCAGGACAAGATAGAGGCTGTACCTGAATTCATCCTTAAGAGCCTGGCCAGGAAAGCGTGCTATCTTCTTAGTTCCAATGTCTGGGCCGTCTTGTTCCTGCTCCTTCTTGTCGCTGCATTGGGAATGGGCCTTCTCTTCCTTCTGGCTTCTTCCATAGGGAAGCGCCGGGTAGGATTCTATTGTGGAATTGTTCTGTTGATCCTGTCCCTTTGCTGCCTTGGCTTCTCTGTCTGGCAAAAGAATTCCTACAATAAGGGAGACGAGGCCATCGTGATGCTTCCGGTCTCTTCAGTCAAGAGTTCTCCATCCGGAGGAAAGGATCTTTTCATCATCCATGAGGGGACAAAGGTAAAGATCCTCGACAGTGTAGGATCATGGCAGAACATATCCCTTGCCGACGGACGGCAGGGATGGATTGACGGTTCCGCAATCGAAGTTATCTGATTCTAAAGCGTTTGTCCTCCGATGAATTCCCGCATGATCGATGTGGGAGGAATGGCTGCTATTTCGTTTGGCTGGAGTGCAACGATGTAATCCAGGAATTTCAAGAGCCGAATTGCTTCGGTGTAAGCCGGAGAACTGGGTGAAATGCGCCTCAAGAGCGGCTCGGCGTAGTATTTCAGCATCGGCAGTTCAAAGATAAGGGCGGAATTGAAGAGGGCGTCGGCATTCTCCTGATAAGGGAATATATTCTTAGTCTCTCCCCTGCGTACGCTGTTCCACCTCAGAAGAGTGTCTTCCGGGGTAGTGTTTCTCACCCGGTTGTCCCTTACCATCCTTCTCAGCAGCCGGTTGTCGGAGGTCGAGAGGTTGACGTTCTCGTCTATGTTAAGGGAGGTCAGTGCCGAAGCATAGAGCCTGAATATCCTGGAATTGTCCACGGCAGATGTCATCTCAGGGTTGAGCGCATGTATGCCTTCCATGATCAGGATATCCTTTTCCTCAAGATGGAGCTTGTTGCCGACGAAGACCCTGCTTCCTGATGCAAAGTCGTATTTCGGAATCTCGACTTCCTTTCCAGCAAGAAGTTCATTTAGCTGTTGGTTGAGCAGTTCCAGATCCATCGCATGTATGGATTCGAAGTCCAGCTTGCCGTCTTCGTCCTTTGGGGTCCTGTCCCTGTTGACGAAATAATTGTCCAACTCGATAACCTTGGGTTTGAGTCCCAGTACCTTGCATTGGAGGGCGATCCTCAGTGAAGAGGATGTCTTTCCGCTGGAAGAGGGGCCGGCAATCATCACTATCCTCTTCAAACCACGGTTTTCGAAGATCTTGTCTGCGATCCGGGCATACTCCCTTTCATGCTGGGCCTCGGCCAGGTTTATTATCTCGACTGCCCTTCCGGCCTTGATCGCGGAGTTCAGGGATCCCACGCTCTCTATGCCGATGATTGAACACCAGTCGGAATATTCCTTCAGCGTGGCGGCTATCTTGGCCTGACGCTTCATCGGCATGACTTTGGTAAAATCCGTCATGGTGGGTCCCTGCAGGCAGAATCCCTGTCCGATACCGGTTACATCGAATGTCTTGAGGAAACCTGTCGAAGGAATCAGGGGACCATGCATCGTGTCGGCCTTCCCGTCGAGATAATAGACGCTGCAGATGAAAGCGCCTATACTCTTCTGAAGTTCCGCTTTCTGGGGTTGGTTATTGGCCATGAAGATAGCTTCCGCTTCCTCGGAATACATCTTGACTTTCGTAAAGGGTAGATCCCTGGCGATGATTTCCTTCATCTTGGCCTTGATGGCATCGATCTCTTCGTCGGTGACGAAATAGACTTTGCTGCGGCCGTCCTCCATCCTGGTCTTCTCTATGATCTCACAGTACAGTCCGCTTGGCAGGGAATGGTCCACCACCAGGACTTTTTCGGGAAATAACTCACGGACAGCGTTCTGGAGGACAAAGCAGAGGGAGCGCAGGTAACATCTTCGACCGTCAGGATGGTTGAAGCCTATGAATTCCACCTGGTGGAAGAGCATTGGCTTGTACTGAAGCTCCTTCAGCTTGTTATCGACCAAGGCGGCGATGACATCCAGTTTCTGTCCGGTCTTGGAGTCGGTCACTGTCTTGCACCACTTCTTGGAAAGGTCCCCTAGGGTGCCTCCCATTTCTATCCTGTGATTCTTGCCGTCATTCTTGCAAAAAATCGTAATTTCTTTGTTCTCCATGTTACAAATATACATAAAGTTTTTCGTAGGTTTGTACAAGATAACACTTAATGCCATGAGAATCCATTCCTTCCTTACATGCCTGATCGCCTTTATTCTGGCAACCCCTTCAAATGCACAGGAATCCGGCTATCCCAGCGCCGAAGATCATTTTGACGCCTTGTTCGCCCATGCTGACGGACGCTATGCCTGGCGGGGCTGGAATGGCAGTTTCCGCAAATGGCAGAAACAGTTCAGGATCGAATTGGAAGAGACTCTCGGGGTCACCAGGATGAAAAAGGATCTCCGTGATTTCAAGCCTGAAGCCTTCCGGATTGACAGCGAGGACATGGGATCCTACCTACGCGAACGCTGGGAGATCCGCACTGAACCGGATGTGCTGCTTCCCATCATGATCCTGATACCTAAAAAAGTGGGAGGCACGACAGGTCTGATGATAACGCCTCACGGTCATTCTAAGAACACGGAACTTTATGCCGGGGTCTATTGGAACGATGAAGACAGGTCTCTGGCAGAGGATGGAGAAAGGAATATCGCCCTTCAGGCTGTACAAGAGGGGTTTGTAGCCATTGCCCCGACTGCCCGTGCCTTTGGAAAGACCCGTACCGCCACGGATCTCGCCTCGGATGCCACCTCATCCTGCCATGACTACATGCTTCGTGACCTTCTGGTCGGCCGTACCCCTGTGGGCGAGAGGGTCTGGGACATCATGAAGATCATTGACTGGTCATTGGAGAACCTGCCCGTCGATCCTGGGAAGATAGTAGTCTCTGGACATTCGGGAGGAGGGACTGCAACATTGTATGCCGGTGCAGTAGACACCAGGATATCAGTCTGCATCCCTTCCGGAGCCTTCTCTTCCTACGAGAAGAGCATAGGCACTATCCGCCATTGCGAATGCAACTATCTCCCTGGAATGCTGAACCTTGGGAACATGGGTGATGTCGCAGGACTTGTCGCGGGGCGTCATCTGTGTATAATCCAAGGCAAGGATGACGGCATTTTCCCTGTTGACGGGGCACGAGAGGAATTCACCAAGACAGAAGAGATATTCAAGGCGGCAGGCAAGGGTTCCTGCAGGCTGGCTGTCGGCAACGGAGGTCACCGTTACTACAAGGATCCGGCTTGGAAGTTCATCCATGAGTGCCTGGATTAACCTCTGGCATCCCATAAAGAAGATATTTCTGTTTTTTATTATTGTTTTTCCGTTTTTTAGCGCTGATTTCCGGTGGGACAGGGCATATTTGAGGCATCTTAACGCACTTGAACTATGCTCGTCAATGTCATGGCCGCAAAATGCATCGGCATAGAAGCGGTACCTGTCACCGTGGAGGTTGACATAACCCAGGGAATAGGGATCCATCTCGTCGGAATGGCAGATGTCGCAGTCAAGGAGAGCCTCCTCCGCACTGTAACTGCCCTCCAGACTCTCGGTTTTCATATTCCAGGAAAGAAGATAGTGATCAACCTCGCCCCTGCAGACATGCACAAGAACGGAGGAGGATATGACCTGCCGATTGCTTTGGGAATAATCGCAGCCTCCGGCCAGAGGGAACTTCCGGGTATATTGAAATACCTGGTCATGGGGGAGTTGGGACTGGACGGATCGGTTCGGGAAGTGCCGGGAGCTCTTCCATTCGCGGACCTCGCTGCCAATATGGGAAAGGTTGGCTGCATCTTGCCTGTCAGGTCAGCCTTGGAGGCAACTGAGTGCGGCGGACTGTCCATTTTCGGAGTGGAGACATTCATGGATGTGCTCAGGATCATGGAGGAACAGAAGGACAGCAGCGACCTTCTGGTCTGGAATACACGGCTCTACCACAAGCTTGTCCGCAATGCATCCAGGAAGAAGGAACCGGCTGCTTCCGAGGTTCCTGATTTCTCTGATATCATAGGCCAGGAAGGGGCTAAGAGGGGGCTCGAGATAGCAGCTGCGGGTGGGCACAACGTAATGATGGTCGGTCCGCCGGGAAGTGGGAAAAGCACACTGGCGAAGGCCATGCCTGGAATCCTGCCGCCGATGAACACGGACGAATCCATAGTGACCAGCAAGATCTATTCGGTGGCGGGGATGAAGGGCTCGCGGATAGGCTTGATCCGTACGAGACCATTCAGGGCGCCTCATTACAGTGCATCGCTTCCGGCAATCGTTGGCGGAGGTGCCGGACAGGACATCAGGCCAGGGGAAGTAACCCTGGCGCAGAACGGGATACTTTTCCTCGACGAATTTGGCCAGATGCCAAAATCGGTACTGGAGGCCCTCCGGGGGCCTATGGAGGACAGGAAAGTGACAATCTCCAGGCTTCGTTCGAAGCTTGAATACCCGGCTTCGTTCATGCTGGTAGCGGCATCGAACCCTTGTCCGTGCGGGTTTTATGGTACTGGGGACAGGTGCCGGTGCACCCCTGTACAGCGCGCGACGTACCTGTCTAGGCTCTCCGGCCCTGTAATGGACAGGATAGATATACAGCTGTGGCTCAACCAGGTGGATCCGGCGAAGCTGGTAAACAGGAAGAAAGGGGAGCCAAGCGGAGCCGTAGCTGAGCGTGTGCTCAAGGCGAGGACACTCCAGAAGCTGAGGTTCGGGGACGAAGGAATATTCACGAATGCTGAGATGAGCAACCGCCAGTTGGAAAGGTTCTGCCCCCTGGATGCAGGATGCAGCGAAGTGCTGGAGCGACTGATAGAAAGGCTGGGACTGTCCGCGCGGGCATATTCAAGGATACTGAAAGTGGCGAGGACTATCGCAGACCTGGCTGAATCGAAGGATATCAGGCCGGAATATCTCATGGAGGCCGCCGGGTACAGATTCCTTGACCGGATGGGCCAAGACTTGGATTAATCTGCCGGGCCGAAGTTGGAACTGACGGTCCGCTATGAGGAAAACCTCTATCTGGAGGCGGATGATCAGTAGCCTTTGAGAATCGATCCGGGGACCGTGTTGTGGGCGAAAGCTTCTGCTGCTTCGCTGCGGCATTCCAAGCCGCGGAAGTTCTCCATGGGCGTGTGGTAATCGCGCATGACTTCTTCCAGACCCTGACTGGCGTGGCAATAACAAGCCTTGTATTTCCGCTGCCGGACGGAACTGATGTCAACCCAGTCTGTGGGGTGGAACAACTGGGACTGTACCCCGCTCATCACTTCGTAATAATACAGCTCGAAGCAGTAGTCGAGCCGCCGCCAGGCATCTGTGACGAGGATGCCGCATGAGGCATGGTCCCGATGACCATCTACAGGCCAGTGGGTCAGGACCACGTCGGGTTTCTCCTTTTCTATCAGGGCTCTCACCTCGGCGCGACGGGTCTCATTCACCTCGGTGCTTCCATCCATCTGGTCCATGAAGATATGGCGGACGCCCATTACCTTGCAGGCCTCCTCCGCTTCCCTGGTCCGTGTGGTGGCCGCTACATTGCGATCCGTGAACCGTGACGATGCCTGTCCGCGGGTCAGATAGACAACAGTCACGTCGTGTCCGGCCTCCGAGAGCAGGCAGATCGTTCCTCCGGCTCCGGTTTCAGGATCGTCGGGGTGGGCGCCGAAGACCAGGATTTTGCTTCGGTCCTGTTTATTGCTCGCTTGCAGGGGAATCCCTCCCAGAATCGTGAGCGCAGTTGCTCCGACCCCCATTTTTATCATTTCCCGTCTGTTCATAGAGATAGTCTTTTGTTGACGTAAAAATAACCAATCCTTAGAATTATCCCAAACGATAGGTATAATCGTCTTTATGAAACGCATTCTTTATTGTGCCTTCGCTTTTCGTTGCCCTCGCATGCGGGAACGTAATAATACGGAATAATAAAAAAATCGTTACATTTGTAACAACAAAAACTTTATT
>JAGCWD010000051.1 GCA_017962025.1 Bacteroidales bacterium | reverse complement strand
TCTGACCTTAGTACGAGAGGACCGGGTCGGACGAACCTCTGGTCAACCGGTTGTGGCGCCAGCTGCACCGCCGGGTATCCACGTTCGGTCAGGATAAGCGCTGAAAGCATCTAAGCGCGAAGCCGTCTCCAAGATGAGACTTCGATTAAGGGTCGTTGTAGACTACGACGTTGATAGGCGGGAGGTGTAAAGCCAGTGATGGCAAAGCCGACCCGTACTAATAGCCCGAATATCTTTTCACGAGGAGTGAGTCGACTGTACTGGGTTAGTAATCTCTCAAGTAACATATTGCGGTGGTTAAAGCGATGAGGATCCACCTCTTCCCATTCCGAACAGAGTCGTTAAGCTCATCCGCGCCGATGGTACTGACCCACCAGTTGGGAGAGTAGGTCGCCGCCGTTCTTCGGGAGTCCCGAGCAGGAGTAAAATCCTGCCCGGGACTCTTTATTTATACATTGAGGGGGGTTCCCCTCAAACTCCCCCTGTCGCTTCGCTCCGAAGGTGAGAATAATCAGTCCAGGATCCACCGGTCATTTCGCTCCGAAGGGTGGATTATAACTGCGAATAGTTAACCAGGCACGATTGGATGTTCTCCCAAGGTGCCTGGCAATACAATAAAGCTTGTAAAGTGATTATTTCCTGGCCTTATACGCCTCGAGTGCCTTTTCCAGGACCAGAAGTGCCCTGGAGAGGTCTTCTTTCTTGAGGACATATGCCATCCTGACCTGGTTGAGTCCGAGGCCCGGAGTGCTGTAGAATCCGGCTGCAGGAGCCATCATGACAGTCTCTCCGCTGAATCCTTCAGGAGTGTTTGAATCCTTGTAGCTGAACTCGGAGAGGCACCAGACGCAGAAATCCTCGGCATTCTCAATCGGGAGTGACAGGACTGTGTAGAAAGCTCCCTTAGGCATCGGGGAGTAAACTCCGGGAATCCTGTTGAGTCCTTCTATGAAGAAGTTCCTTCTTTCAAGATACTCTTCAAAGCACTGCCTTGAATAATCCTCTGTTCCCTCGATCGATGCCTCTGCGACTATCTGGCCGAGGAGAGGCGGGCTCAACCTGGCCTGGCAGAACTTCATGACAGCCTTCATGACTTCGGCATTGTGGCTGACAATCATTCCAATCCTTATTCCACACTCAGAGTATCTCTTTGAGACTGAGTCAACTACAATCACGTTCTCCTCAATGCCAGGGAGGCAGAGGGCGGACAGGTAGGGCTCATCGGTGTAACGGAATTCACGGTAAACTTCATCTGAAATGAGATAGAGGTTGTGATCGCGGACGATGTCACGGAGCCGATAAAGTTCCTCTTCAGAATAGAGATATCCGGTGGGATTGTTGGGGTTGCAGATAAGGATAGCCTTTGTCTTCTCGGTTATGGCCTTCTCGAAATCCTCGACCGAAGGAAGGGCGAATCCATCTTCAATCCTGGAGGTGACTGTCTTGATCGTCACTCCGGCGGTTACGGCAAAGGAGATATAATTGGCGTAACCGGGTTCGGTCATGATGATCTCATCCCCTGGATCAAGACAGGTCATAAAGGTGAGCAAAAGGGCCTCTGAACCTCCTGAAGTGACGATTATCTCGCTCTCCGAAACCTTGATCCCGAATTTGGAATAGTAACCTACCAACTTGTCCCGAAGCGGCTTGTAACCATTGCTTGGACTATATTCCAAGGTTGTCCTGTCGATGTGCTTCAGGGCTTCAAGGGCCTTGGGAGGGGTAGGGAGGTCAG
This sequence comes from Bacteroidales bacterium, assembly GCA_017962025.1. Classification (GTDB taxonomy): domain Bacteria; phylum Bacteroidota; class Bacteroidia; order Bacteroidales; family UBA932; genus Cryptobacteroides. The sequence continues at coordinate 820 of JAGCWD010000051.1, read as the reverse complement.
GTTGTCCGATGTTCAGGTGGTACACTTTCACTCCACGTGCCTTTGCGGCATCGGAGAAGGGGGTGAGCTTCCTGATCGGTGATGCGGGGATCCTTGTCCCGCGTTCGGATATTCCTGGCATGGTCCTATTTCGCTTTTCCCTGGTTGGCTACCGCGTTCTGCTTGCGCTTGAGTTCTTCAGGGTCGGCAAGGTAGTAGTCATTTACGAGATTGAGATTGTCGTCGAACTCGAAGACATAAGGAGTTGCAGTGGGGATGTTCAGGCCGACTATGTCTGCATCTGAGATTCCCTTGAGGTGTTTGACGACGCCACGGAGGCTGTTTCCATGGGCAACTACCACAATGTTGTCATGCTCCTTGAGTGCAGGGAATATCTCGCACTCCCAATAAGGCATCACCCTTTCAATGCAGTCCTTTAGGGCCTCAGTCCTGGGGATGTACTGGTCGGGGACGAGGGCGTAGCGGGCATCCTTGGTGGCGCTGTTGGGATCCTCCTCAGGGAGGTTGTGGGGAGCGACATCGAAACTGCGGCGCCAGATCAGCACCTGCTCGTCTCCGTATTTCTGGGCGGTTTCAGCCTTGTTCAGGCCCTGCAGCATTCCGTAGTGCTTCTCATTGAGTCTCCAGGTCTTCTTGACCGGAATCCAGTCGAGATCCATGGAATCGAGGACATTGTTAAGGGTCTTGATGGCCCTCTTCAGGTAGGAAGTGTAGGCGACTTCGAAGGTGAATCCATTTTCTTTCAGGATCCTGCCTGCATCAAAAGCTTCCTGGATTCCTTTTTCGCTGAGATCTACGTTTGTCCAGCCCGTCCACCTGT
>JAGCWD010000050.1 GCA_017962025.1 Bacteroidales bacterium | reverse complement strand
GAGCCCGGCCGTTCCCTGGTTGCACAATCAGGTTCTCTGATCACGGAGGTTCTATATGTAAAAAAAGGTGAGAACAAGCGCTTCCTCATGGTGGATGCTGGAATGAATGATTTGATCCGTCCGGCATTATATGGTGCATATCACAAGATTGAGAATGTCACCGCATTCTATGAGGATAACAACTCCCGTGACACCAGGGTCTATGATGTAGTAGGACCTGTTTGTGAATCTTCTGACTGTTTCGGCAAGGAACGGCCTCTGGCAAAGAGCCGCAGGGGAGACAGGATAGCTATCCGGAGTGCCGGAGCTTACGGTCAGGTCATGGCTTCCCGTTACAACATGCGTCCTTTCGCCCCGTCAGTCTATTCGGACAGGATAGCGGAGGCACCTAAGAGGAAGGATTATTTTGCGGAAGTGGACTAGCGTCTGAACGCTTTCATCCTTTGAGCCAGATTGCCTGTCAGGGCATTCTTCATCATCTTACGGGTGGTCTCGAACTGCTTCAGCAGTTTGTTGACCTCGGGAACATCGGTCCCGCTACCGTTGGCAATCCTCTTGCGGCGGCTTCCGTTGATGATATCAGGATTGTCCCTTTCTTCAGGTGTCATAGACATGATGATAGCCTCTATGTTCTTGAAGGCGGCATCGTTGTCTATGTCGATGTCTTTCATCATCTATCCGACCCCCGGAATCATCCCTGCCAGGTCTTTGATGTTTCCCATCTTCTTAACCTGCTGGATCTGGTTGTAGAAGTCCATCAGACCGAACTTGTCCTTGGCCAGTTTCTTCCTGGTCTCACGTGCCTGCTTCTCATCGAACTGCTCCTGGGCTTTCTCAACGAGGGAAACCACGTCTCCCATTCCCAGTATCCTGTCAGCGATTCGTTCAGGGTGGAATACGTCCAGGGCCTCCATCTTCTCTCCCGAGGAGATGAACTTGATGGGCTTTCCAGTGACATATTTGATTGATAGGGCAGCACCACCCCTGGTGTCACCATCCATCTTTGTCAGGACCACTCCGTCGAAGTCGAGCCTTTCATTGAACACCTTTGCTGTCTCGACAGCATCCTGTCCGGTCATGGCATCGACCACGAAGAGGGACTCGGTAGGTTGGACAGCCTTGTGGAGGGCAGATATCTCGTCCATCAACTCCTCATCGACTGCAAGGCGGCCGGCAGTGTCTATGATTACTACAGGATAGCCCTCGGATCTGGCCTTTAAGATAGCGTTCTTCGCAATACGGATTGGATCCTTGACACCTTCTTCAGTATAGACTTCAACACCGATCTGATCTCCAAGGACTTTCAACTGTTCGATAGCTGCCGGACGGAAGGTGTCGCAGGCCGCAAGGAGGACTTTCATCCCTCGCTTGCTCTTGATGTTTGCTGCCAGCTTGGCTGAGAATGTGGTCTTACCTGAACCGTTGAGACCTGCAATGAGAACTATTCCGGGATTACCTTTGATGTTGATGTCCATGGACTGGCTGCCCATGAATTCTGCAAGTTCGTCATGGACGATCTTGACCATCATCTGCTGCGGTTTGACAGCAGTGAGGACATTCTGGCCCATGGCCTTGACTTTTACCCTGTCACAGAATTCCTTCGCTACCTTGTAGCTGACATCGGCATCCAACAGCGCCCTGCGTATGTCCTTCAGTGTCTCGGCGACGTTGATTTCGGTAATCCTGCCTTCTCCCTTCAGAATCTTGAAGGATCTCTCAAGCCTTTCCTGTAAGTTCTCGAACATGTATTATCGTGATAACGAAAGTGCAAATATACAAAATGTCCCCGACATCTTTACGGCCGGTCTGAATTCGGTCTGTGGAGTGACCTAAGAAGAGCTTTGCGTCGTTCCCCGAGGATGGGAAGCTCCGATTCCGGGAAAGCCCATTCCTCAAAACGGTCCCAGATATATGATTCAGCCTGCGATGATGGATGGACCATGTCCGGGGCATAGAAGCGGTAGTCCCTGAGTTCATCCATGACGATCTCGTAGGCTGGGAAATACTCCGTCCTTCCCGGAAATGCTGTGCAAACTTCTTCCAATGCAAGAAGAAGGGTACTTTTGCTGACCTGGTTGCCATGTGCTCCGTCAGCCATGTGGCGTATAGGTGACACAGTGAATATGAATTCTTTCCCCGGGAAACGCGAAACCATGTTCTCAAGGAGGACAGAGACTTCTTTTACCACCAGACGCTTCCTGGTAAACTCCTTGCCGTCTATCTTAAGGCAGTTGGAGACTATCTCTCCGGTGGCATTGTACTGGAAGCACCAGGCAGTGCCTAATGTGATGATTACTTTGGAAGCTTTCTCCCAAGCATCCGAAGCCTGTGCAAGGCAGGCGTTTGCATTGGTCAGGAATTCTTCCTTGGTTTTCCTTGCGAAAGAAGTATTGTGGCTGAAAGAACAGATAAGGTCTGAGCCTGAGCCCATCATTATACACTCCGCTTCCGTGAAGGGAATCCGGGATGAAAGCCTGGCAACTGAGTTGCAGACAGAAACCGGATTGTACAGCGTCCCGAACGGATTGACACAGGCTTCCAGCCCAAGGTCAATCATCCTCTTTCCCATGCTGTCGGAGAAACAGCTTCCAAGAACCATGATCCTGTCTCCTGATGACAGTCCTTTGTGGCTGTGTCCGAAGATTACAGGTGTTTGAAGTTTGAGTTGTCCCATGCCGCTAAATTACGAAAAAATAGTATTTTTGCCTTTATGAAAACAAGACATATCACACTCATACTGGCGGTTGTCCTCAGTGCAGCGTCATGTTCCCGCCCCAAGGACGGAACATATTCATTCAGGATCCTTACCACGAATGACATCCATGGAACTTTCTTCGATTCGACCTATGTCGGGGGAAATGTCAAGAAGTCCCTGTATTCAGTCAAGTGGACGGTGGACAGTGTCCGTTCCTCGGCGGGAGAGGAGAATGTGATCCTCATCGATGCCGGTGATATCCTTCAGGGCGACAATGCTGCTTATTATTTCAATTATGTTGATACCATCACCCCGCATGTCTACCCCCGTATGGCAAAATATATGGGTTATGACGCCGTGGTGCTTGGCAACCATGACATTGAAACCGGCCATGCAGTTTATGACAGGATAGCAAGGGACATGAAGGCCCAGAAGATACCCTTCCTTTCAGGTAATGCAATCCGGAATGACAACGGAACTCCATATTTCCAAACTTATACGATCCTCAAGCGCCATGGACTCAAGATAGCCGTCCTTGGTTATGACAATGCGAACATAGCGGGCTGGCTCTCGGAGAGGCTCTGGTCCGGAATGAAGTTCGTAAACCTTATCCCTATCGTACAGCAGGACGTCGATAAGGTCATTGCCAAGGAGAAACCCCATGTGGTTATAGTAGCTGTTCATTCCGCTACCGGAGATGGGGATGGAAAACAGCTGGAAAGCCAGGGACTCGACCTTATGAAAACCCTTCACGGGGTTGATTTCCTGATTTGCTCCCATGATCATCGTCCGAAGGTGATTGAGAGTGACACCTTATGCCTTATCAATTCGGGAAGCCATTGCCGTTATGTCGGGGAAGGCAAACTGGATCTTACAGTTTCCAAACACAAGGTGTCCTCAAAGGATCTGTCCGCTAAACTGCTTCTGGTTGACAGGTACAACATCGACTCCGAGATGTCGGCAGAATTCCATGACGATTATGTGGCAGTAAAGGAATTCACCACGAAGGAAGTGGGTGAACTGAAGGTTGACCTTGCCACCAGGGATGCCTACCGTGGTCAGTGCGACTACCTTAACCTGGTACACACCCTTTCGATAACCTGTCCTCCGGCCCAGATCTCATTCGCCGCACCTCTTACCTACAATGGTTTTGTCAAGGCTGGAAAGCTTATTTATAATGATCTGTTTACTATCTATCCTTTCGAAAACCAGCTGTATGTCATAAAGATGACGGGGAAAGAGATCAAGGATTACCTTGAGGCATCCTATGACAATTGGATCAACACCGTCTCTTCTCCTGCGGACCATGTCCTTAAGATCGTTGACAGGGATGATCCCAGGACAGGACAGAAATCATGGTCGTTCGTAGGGAGGTCATATAATTTCGATTCTGCCGCCGGTCTGTTCTACACTGTTGACGTGACCAAGCCCAAAGGTGAAAGGGTCGTTGTCGAATCACTGGTCGGAGGAGCTCCCCTCGATATGGGTCAGACTTATAACGTGGCCCTCACTTCCTATAGGGCAAGCGGCGGCGGAGGCCTGATGAATGAGGCCGGAATCGACACTGGCAAGATAGAGGAGAGGATCGTTGAGACTTATCCCGAGATCCGGGACATCCTGTACAATTACCTGAAAGACAACAATTCCATAGATCCTTCCGTGATAGGTGATCCCCAGCGGATCGGTGCTTGGAAGTTTGTTCCTGAAAAGATCGTCTTCCCTGCAATGGAAAGGGACATGAACCTGTTGTTCGGACGCAGGTAACTATTCCCTCACTCCCTGGGTTATGTTACGGTACCCGGCCGGAGTATGACCTGTCATGTGGCGGAAAGCCGTGAAGAAATAGTCGTGGTTGTTATAGCCTACATGGTAGGCGACTTCCTTAATGCTCATCGACGTGTTAGTGAGCAACTCCTTTGCCTTGCTCATCCGGACCTCGTTGATGAACCGGGCAGGGGAGAATCCGGTGTATTCCTTGAAAGTTTTCCTGAATGATGAGTAGCTGAGGCATAGCCTTGATGCTATTTCTTCGGGGGTAATGTTCATGTAGTTGTCGTGAACCATCACCTTGGCCTGTCCCATCTTCCTTGCGGTGTCGGATTCCTGGAACTGGGAATTCCTGTCGTAGAAATAGGCCAGGCTCAGAAGCCTTCCGACAATCCCGGCCAGGACCTGCTGGAAACCCGATTCCTGTGCAACGGCTGCAGAGATCGCCTCTTTGTACAGGTCCACGATGTCCTCGTGGATGTTGACCTTGAACACAGGTCTGTCCTTGGAGAAGAAATCCTGCTTGATAAGGTTGTCCACGAAATGGCCGTTGAAACCGATCCAATACTCTTTCCAACCTGTCTGTCTGTCCGGATGGTAGGAGTGCCATTCTCCGGGGAAGAGGAGGAACATCATTCCACTCTCGACATTGATGGCCTTGCTCCTTCCAAGAGTCTCGCAGTAGAACTTTCCCCGTCCCTGCGTAATGTACAGGAGCTGGTACTCCTGAAGAACCCTTCCGCTGTCAGTAGTGAAAATGTACCTGGAGGGGTGATTCCTGGGGGGATAGTCCATTCCGGCGCCTATTTCCTGGAAGCCGGCTGAATTTACAGCCGTACCCCATTTGAGATCGACCGGATTTACTGCCAAATATTTGAGGTGTACAGAATCCATCCCCAGGAAATAATAGTGATTCTGGCACAAAGATATGAAAAAATCTTAATCAAAAATCCAAGTCGTAATGTCAGAATCTTCAGCTCTATACAAATTAAAAATGGAGAAATTTGTAAAAGACCAATCAACCACATCCATGAATTTTCTAGCATTCGATCTGGGAGCGACGAGCGGAAGGGCCATCCTCGGCTGTATCAACGGAGGCAGGCTTGATTCCGAAGAGATTTATCGTTTCCCCAATGCCGTAAAGGAAGACGGCGGAAAGTATTATTGGGACATATATTCCTTGTTCGGACACTTCAAGGCTGCCTTGAAAGAAGTCGCCTCCAAGGGAGTGAAAATTGAGTCGATAGGCATTGACACCTGGGGGGTGGACTTCGGGTGCATCGGCCCTGACGGTTCGATCCTGGGCCTTCCCCGTGCTTATCGCGACCCCTATACTGATGGTATTCCCGAAGAGGTGTTCCGGATCATTCCAAAGAAAGAGCTTTACGGAGTGACCGGCACCCAGATAATGAATTTCAACTCGATATTCCAGATTTATGCCCAGCATAAGGATCCTGATGCACCTATTCACAAAGCTGAAGAGATCCTTTTCATGCCGGACCTTCTGGCCTATATGCTCACCGGTGAAAGGGTCTGCGAGTACACCGATGCCTCCACTTCCGGCCTGATCGACCCTAGGACAAGGGATTTCGACCGCAGCTTGCTTGTGCGTCTCGGCATTGATCCTAAGATCCTGAGACCGATTGTTCAGCCTGGTACCAGGGTCGGGATGCTGAAGAAGGAAATCTGTGAAGAGACAGGGATGGAACCCGTTGCTGTTATAGCCGTCGCAGGGCATGACACTGCGTCTGCAATAGCGGCCGTTCCTGCAGAAAACGAGCATTTTGCCTACCTCAGCAGTGGAACCTGGAGCCTCATGGGCATAGAGTCTCCCGTACCGGTCATAGATGACAAGTCCTATGAATATAATGTCACAAACGAGGGCGGTATCGAGGGTACTACGAGGTTCCTGAAGAACATCACCGGAATGTGGCTTCTCGAGCAGAGCCGTAAGACCTGGGCTTCGGAAGGACGTGAATATAATTACGCCCAGATTGAAGGCCTTGGCAGGGAGGCGATTGACTTCCCGTCCACCATAGATCCTGATGATCCACGTTTTGCAGCCCCCAAGGACATGGATGCCGAAATCAAGGCAGCCCTTGCCGAATCCGTACAGAAAGTACCTGAGAATGATGCCCAGATGATAAGCTGCATCTACCACAGCCTTACCAAGAAGTATAAGGATGTGATAACGATGCTCCAGGGATTTGCTTCATTCACCATAGACAAGCTTCATGTGATAGGTGGAGGTTCGGCGAACAAACTGATGAGCCAGCTGACCGCTGACACCCTTGGAATACCTGTCGTCGCCGGACCGGTCGAAGGTACCGCCATCGGAAACATTATGATTCAGGCAAAGGTTGCAGGACTTGTGAAGGACCGCTGGGAGATGCGCCGTATCATCTCCAATTCCATAGAGACCAAGACTTATTATCCAAACAATCAATAATAAAACAAATATGAACGAGAATCAGATTTTGAAGGCCTACGAGTTGGCCAAAGAGCGCTATGCTGCAATAGGCGTCGATACCGACAAGGCGGTAGAGCAGCTTGAGAAGCAGCAGATTTCACTCCATTGCTGGCAGACTGACGATGTGATGGGATTTGAGAGCGCTGCCGGTCTCTCAGGTGGTATCCAGACCACTGGTAACTATCCTGGACGCGCCCGCAACATCGATGAGGTCCGCGCTGACCTTGAGTTTGTAAAGACCCTGCTTGCCGGTAACCATCGTGTCAACCTCCATGAGATCTATGGCGACTTCGGAGGAAAGTTCATCGACCGCGACCAGGTGGGCGTAGATCAGTTCCAGAGCTGGATCGAGTGGGCTAAGGAGAACAATTTCAAGCTTGATTTCAATTCCACGTCTTTCGGCCATCCCAAGAGCGGTGACCTCAGCCTCGCAAATCCGGATCCTGCCATCCGTGAGTTCTGGATCGAGCATACCAAGCGCTGCCGCCGCATAGCCGACGCTATGGGAAAGGCCCAGGATGATCCCTGCATCATGAACATCTGGGTCCATGACGGACAGAAGGACTACACAGTCAACCGCAAGAAATACCGTGAGATCCTGGCAGACTCCCTGGATGAGATCCTCAAGGAAGACCTTCCAGGAATGAAGAGTTGCGTCGAGGCCAAACTGTTCGGTATCGGACTCGAGAGCTACACTGTCGGCTCCATGGATTTCTTCGAGGGCTACTGTGCTTCCCGCAAGGTGATCTATACCTTGGACACCGGTCACTACGAGCCTACCGAGAACGTAGCTGACAAGGTCTCATCCCTGCTTCTCTATGTTCCCGAACTCATGCTTCATGTCAGCCGTCCCGTCCGCTGGGACTCCGACCATGTGACCATCATGAACGACATGACCCTTGATTTCTTCAAGGAGCTTGTACGCAGCGATGCACTGCACCGCGCCCATGTCGGTTTGGATTATTTCGATGCTTCCATCAACAGGATCGGTGCCTACATCATCGGTACCAGGGCCACACAGAAGTGCATCCTGAGCGCACTGCTCGAGCCTCTCGCTAAGCTTCGCGAGTACGAGGCAGAGGGCAAGGGCTTCCAGAAACTCGCCCTTCTCGAGGAGGCAAAGACCCTTCCGTTCGGAGCAGTGTTCGATTACTTCAACTTCAAGAACGGGGTTCCCGTCGGCGAGGAGTTCATTCCTTGCATCGAGAAGTACGAAAAGGAAGTAACATCTAAGAGGTAAGCAAGGCTTCGATGGATTCGATGAGGATGTGAATGACCTTGATGTGGATTTCCTGGATGCGGTCGGAATGAGGTGCGTCCGGGGCCATTACAGCAACATCTGAAAGGGCGGACAATGTCTGCCCTTTCTTAGATGTGAGGGCGATGACCTTCATGCCACGTTCGCGGGCTGCCTGAGCGGCATTCAGGATGTTGGGGGATGTACCGCTGGTGCTGATTGCGAGCAGTACATCGCCAGGTTTTCCGAAAGCTTCCACCCAACGACTGAAGACCACATCGAAACTGAAATCATTCCCTACACATGTGAGATAGGCCGGGTCGTTTATGGCCATTGCCGGCAGGGAAGGCCTGTTCTCCCTGTATCTGCCGGTAAGTTCCTCGGCAAAGTGGGTTGCATCGCACAGGGAACCCCCGTTGCCGCAACTGATTATTGTGCCTCCGGAAGACAGGCATTCTGACATGATGCCAGCAGCCTTGCTGATAGTGACAATGGACTCCGGATCAGCCAGGAAAAGCTCCAGCTCACCACGAGCCTCATCCAGGCTATGTGCGATTATTCCTTGAATATCTTTCATAATATGCTGGCGGCTATGGAAAGGGCGGCATAATCTCCGATAGATTCACCCAGGGCTGCAGGAACCACCTTGCACACCTTGTTGGCCAGGGGGAGTGCTTCCTTCCTGAGGACTTCTTCCATAAGTGGCTTGAATATGTCTTCGTTCCGAGCGTAAATGCTTCCGATAACGATTACCTCTGGATTGAGAATGTCTATAACTATCGACAGGCCCCTGCCTAGTTGACGGGCAGAGATTTCATACACCTGCTTGGCCAGGGAATCACCAGACCTCAGGGCCTCCGCAACTGTTTTCGCCGTAATCACACTCAAGTCGCCGTCAGGGCACCATGGTACGGCGTGCCCCATCTGAAGGCGTTCCTTTACCATCGACTTTGCCAGTTGCTCGATGCCGCTGCCGCTGCAGAAGCCTTCGAAAGAACCGGCCTTGCCATATCCTACGGGACCATATTCCTCGAGCCTGATGTGGCCTAGCTCGCCGGCATTGTCGTTGGTTCCTGTGTAGAGCTTCCCGTCGAGGATCAGTCCCGCACCGAGTCCCGTCCCAAAAGTCATGAAGACCATGTTTCTGGTGCCTTTGCCAGCTCCGAAAAGCCATTCGGCGAGGGCGCATGCGTTGGCGTCGTTGTGGACAGCAGCCGGGACTCCGAACTCTTCAGACAGGATCCTGACAATGGGGATATTGTCCCATCCGGGGAGGTTGGGAGGAGACATGATCACACCGGTACTGCTGTCCAGAGGACCTCCGCAACTGATGCCGATGGCACTGATCCCACTGGAATCCAGTCCGTTCTTGGCAAGGATTTCCCTTAAGGCCGACTTTATGTCCCGGATGGTGCCCTCCACATCCGTAGTGGGGAAGCGGGACTTGTCCATGATCTTGATCCCCTGTCTTTCGGGAATGCCCAGGGTGACGGCGCATTTAGTGCCTCCTATGTCAACCCCGACCAGAACTGCATTTGCCATATTGCGATGTTTTTTGGAGATATTCAAAAATATGTAATTATCCCATAAAACACAAATGAAAATAATTGATTATATTAGTGCTATCATGAGAAAGATAGCTTTATTGTTTGCAATGGTGTTCATGGCAACTGCCTTGAATGCCGTTACTCCGAAGGTACTTGGTAACAGACATGCAATGGTCGGAGTGGATGTCGTTGGGAAGTATTTGATGCTTCCGGTCCAGGAAAGCGTCGATAACGCCAGTGTACGGGTGCTTGTCGCCGGAGAACTGCGCCAGTCTTTCAACGTCAGGCTGGCGGTGGACAAGATTGATTATTTCGTTCCTTTGGACATATCCCGTTTCGGCTCGGACAAGTTATTGCTCGACATTTCATTCCGAGGGAACAAATTAACTCCTGACGCTATCCGCCAATTTGTCTGCTGGTCGGAGATGCCCCAGGGCAACGGCTTCGAAACTGCAAACAAAGAGAGGCTACGTCCCGTGTATCATCACACCCCACCCTATGGCTGGATGAACGATCCCAACGGAATGTTCTATAAAGATGGACTCTATCATCTTTATTATCAATGGAATCCCTATGGTTCGCAGTGGGAAAACATGACCTGGGGACATTCAGTGTCCCGTGACCTCATCCACTGGGATGCCCTGCCTGCGGCAATCGAACCGGATGCACTAGGAACGATATACAGCGGCTCCTGCGTGGTGGACAGGATCAATTCTTCCGGTTTCGGAGAAGGTACTGTCATTGCTTTTTACACTTCCGCCGGCCAGAACCAAACCCAGTCAATGGCGTATTCTGCTGACGACGGACGTACCTTTACAAAATATGTCGCTAATCCCGTGATAACCGGTGACATCCCTGATTTCAGGGACCCGAAGGCTTTCTGGAACGGTGAAGCCGGGATGTGGAACCTGATCCTTGCAGCAGGGCAGGAGATGAGAATTTATTCTTCATACGACCTTAAGCAGTGGAAGTATGAGAGTTCATTCGGAGAAGGATATGGTTGTCACGAAAGCGTATGGGAGTGCCCTGACCTGTTCGCACTGAATGTGCGCGGAACAGGTGCCCGCAAGTGGATGCTGGTATGCAACACTGGGGGAGCCCCGGGTGGAGGAAGCGGAACCCAGTATTTCATAGGTGATTTCGACGGCCACAAGTTCACCACCAACCAGAAAGATGCCCTGTGGATGGATTATGGCAAGGACCATTATGCCACTGTGACATTTGACAACGCTCCAGACGGGCGGCGGATCGCCCTTGCATGGATGAGCAACTGGCAGTATGCCGGAGTTGTGCCCACCAAGCAATTCCGTTCTGCCAACAGTGTTCCCAGGGACCTTGACATTTTCGAGAATGACGGGACGTACTATTGCGGGGTTGTTCCTTCAAGGGAACTCCTGACCCTTCGTGGAAACAAGGTGAAGCATCCTACTGAAACCTGCGAGATTGTTGTGGACCTCAAGGGGACCGCCAGCATAGTACTGTCTAACCAGAAAGGGGAGAAGGTCATTATGGAATATGACTCCAGAAGTAGGAAGTTCTTGATGGACAGGAACTTGAGTGGTAATACCTCATTCCATAAGGATTTCCCCGCAAGGACCATAGCCCCGGTTCGCGGAGACATGAAGCAGCTTAGGATCTTCATTGACCGTTGCAGCATCGAGGTCTTTGATTCTGAAGGCAAGATGGCAATGACCAACCTGGTTTTCCCCTCAGAGCCTTATGGCACCCTGACCATCAAGGGCGGCAAGGCGACTGTCTATTCGATAGCACAATAACTAACAACCGATTATCATGACTGTTTCAAGAAGAGATTTTTTCAAGAAGAGCCTTGTGGCAGGAGCCGGAGTGGCCGCCACCACTATGCTCGGTCCTCTTGCCTTGGAGGCTGAGGCCAAAGCCGCAAAAAGGCTTCGTAAAGCTAAAAGGGTCATAATCATGACCTTTGATGGCATCAGGGTTGATGGTCTTGCCCAGGCTAAGACTCCGAATATTGATTCATTGATAGCAGATGGAGCAACATCCTACGCTACCCGTGACGTCATGCCGTCTATTACCCTCCCTAATTATACGAGCCATCTTACTGGGGCAGGTCCAGAGGTACACGGTGTTGCAGACAATGGCTGGAAAGTGGACAACTACAAGTTACAGTCGGTTGAAAGGGACGAGGACGGGTATTTCCCCTCAGTGTTTAAAGTACTGAAAGACAATGTGCCGGGTATAAGAACCGCGTACTACTGGAACTGGCTTCCTCTGATAAACGGCATGAATCCCAAGTACATTGACGAAAAACTCTCTGCAAGTGATGAGGGTTACCCAGCCCTCTATGACCGGGCTATGGAGTATATTTCCGCGAACAGGAACGAAAAGATGTTCATGTTCCTGTACAATGTCCACACAGACCATGTCGGGCACACTTCAGCATGGATGTCTCCCGAGTACATTCAATCGATAGAGGAAGGGGATGTACAGGTGGGACGCATGCTGGATTTCCTGAAGAAGGAAGGCCTTTATGAGGAGACCCACATTATGTGGATCACCGACCATGGCGGAATAGGGAAGGGGCATGGCGGAGTCAGCCCGGAAGAGATGATCGTTCCGTGGGTGATCAAGGGCCCCGGTATCAAGAAGGGATTTACCATCACGGAAGCCAACAACACCGTCAACACGGCATCGACTGTCCTGAGGCTCTTCGGTGTAGAACAGCCTCTGTGCTGGACCGGCGAAGTACCGATGTCGATATTCCTTTAATTGACTAGAACTTGCAGGGAAGGGCCTGCAACTGATAAAGAAGGGTGCGGGCGATTCGCTCGTGCCCTTTTGCGTTGGGATGGAGCAAGTCGGTCTTGGGATTCGCGAAGTACATTGAATGCTCCTCAAGTATCGGATTAAGGCCGCAGAGGGCGTTGAGGTCGATTACCGGGACACTCCATACATTTGCGGTCTCCTTGATGGCCTCGACATAGTCATGAATATACAATCCCAATCTGTTCGGATAGGATTCTTCCGGCTGGATGTTATTCGACCCGAAGGTTGCGAATGCCCTGTGGATAGGAGTCAGGATCACTATCTGCTTCTCGGGGAACATTCGTTTCAGGGTGCTGACGGCAATGTTGATCCTTCCCTTGAGGGTCTCTCCGTCCAACGATGGAGTCCTCTTTATCATCAGGAATTCGGTTGCAGGATAACCAAGGGCGGCTGTCACCTTTTCCGGACGCTTGTCATACCATTCTCCTAGAGGAATGTCGGCGATATAATCGTTAGTCCCGATGAATATGGTTATGGCATCGAACCCGTCACCATGCTCTTCCTTGAGCCTTTGTGCCTGATCGGGAATGTCATCCCACTGGCGGCCGTTCACTCCATAGACAAAAGGATGTATTCCGAGCCATTCCTGGAGGTATCCCCAGTAATGTGAGTCAGCGATGCCTGTCCAGTCATGACCTGATGGGATAGGAGAAGGATTGCTGGGGACCACCCTTGAGTCCGTGATCGAATCGCCGAAGAAAGCCACCCTGGCACCCTGCCATGGATGGACGAAAGACTGCTGGGAGAAAAGGGCTGAGGGTATCAGCGCTACTACCAGGAGAATCAGGGATCTCTTCATCTCTATTGCCTGGATTTGAATTCGTTCAATCCGGATTCAAGAAAATCCACGAAGCCGTCCACGGACAGGTTGTACCCTCTGACGGGGACCAGCAGTTCGCCATCGGAACCGAGAAGGGCGTAGTTGGGTTGGGCATTTACATTGAACCTCTCGCGGACGATATAGGAGTTGACTCGTCCGATGTCCTTGAGGACCTTCACGTCCTTGGTTGTTACCCAGTCGTCCTTGTCCAGCCTGGTTTTGTCGTCATTGTACATGAACACCATGACGTAGTCGTTCTTCATGATCTCCTGGACTTTAGGATCGCTCCAGACCCTTTGTTCCATTTCGCGGCAGTTGACGCAGCCGTGTCCGGTGATGTCCACGAAGACAGGTTTACCTGTGGCTTTTGACGCGGCGAGTCCGTCCTCGATCGTGAAGTAACCGTTGTAGCCCATAGGCAGACGGAGATTGTACTTTTCCCCGAAGTTGCTTGCTTCGACAGTAGCGGGGATCGCTCCCTGCGTTTCGCTTCCTGTCAGGGTAAAAGGTCGCGAAAGCGATCCACTTCCGTCGGCAGGTGAGTCTGCGTAGTTCCAGACCACGAAATCCTGGGTCTCGATAGGAGGAAGGTAGCCGGAAAGGGCCTTGAGTGGAGCACCCCACATGCCGGGGATCATGTAAACCACGAAAGTGAACACTGTTATCGCAAGGGCCAGTCTTGTGACAGACAGGTGCTCCAGGGGAGAGTCATTCTTGAAACGTATCTTACCGAGGAGATAGAGCCCGAGAAGGCTGAACACTACAATCCAGATTGCCAGGTAAATCTCCCTGTCAAGAAGTCCCCAATGATAGGTCTGGTCGGCTACACTGAGGAACTTGAAGCCCAGTGCGACCTCGATGAATCCCAGGACAACCTTGACACTGTTCAGCCAGGAACCGCTCTTCATCTTCTTGAGGAGGGAAGGGAACATTGCCAGGATGGTGAAAGGCAGTGCGAACGCGATGCTGAAAGCGAGCATGGTGACCATAGGGGTCCAGAACTCTCCTGAAGTGGATTTGATAAGGACTGTTCCCACTATGGGACCGGTGCATGAGAATGACACCAGAACGAGAGTCAGGGCCATGAAGAATATTCCTCCAAGTCCACCCTTGTTTGATTTCTCGTCACTCTTGTTGGCCAGGCTGGATGGCAGTTCGATCTCAAAGGCTCCGAAGAAGGAGGCGGCAAACACCATGAACACGATAAAGAATATGATGTTCGGGAGCCAGTGGGTCGCTAGCCAGTTGAATATGTCTGCAGTGACTGCATTCCCGCCAATAAGCCATGTCAGTCCAATGATTATCGAAATAGGGACAGTGTAGAGAAGTACGATGAACAGTCCGTACATGAAGGCCTTGAAGCGCCCTTCCGCGGGGGTCTGTGACTGCTTCATGAAAAAGGAGATGGTCATGGGAACCATCGGGAAGACGCAGGGAGTCAGCAACATTGCAAATCCCCACAGGATCGCTTCGATAATTAGCGCCCAAAGGCCGTTCGAACCGGTCCCTGAATCAGCCGAAGGACCGATGGAAGCAGGGGCCACATCAGCAGTTACCGGCTTGCCGCTTTCAAGAGGGACACTGAATTCGAAGTGCTCGGGTGCTGCGCAGAACTGGTCATTGCAGCCGCTCCAGGTAAGTTCTCCCTTGACCGTTGCTTCTGGACCGTCAAGTTTGATCCTCTGCGTGAAAACAGCTGAATTGAAGAAAACCTTATCGTCTCCGAGAACGGTGGGCTCGGTGACCTGAACGAAAGGACCTGAAAGTGAGTAACCGTTGATATCTTCGAATTCAACGGTTGTCGGGTTGTACTTGTGGTCTGTGGTGTAGATGTGCCAACCGGGCTCGATGGACGCATTGAAAGTCAGTTCGTACTCATCGGATGAAATGGCTTTCTGGCTGACCTTCCATGAAGCCGTAGCTTCCGGGGCCTGCGAATAAGCCGAAACCCCATAAAAGATGGCTGCCAGCAGGGCAAGCCGTCTTGCAAGCCTAAATACCATGATTGATTCTGGAAAGGTTATTTCGCGTAGGAAACGGAACGGGTCTCACGGATCACGGTGATTTTCACCTGTCCTGGATAAGTCATCTCCTCCTGGATCTTCTGGGCGATGTCAGCGGAGAGTCTGGCAGCCTGGTCGTCACTTACCTCTTCGGCACCTACGATGACCCTGAGTTCACGTCCGGCCTGGATTGCGTAGCTCTTGGTCACTCCCTGATAGGAAGCTGCGAGGTCTTCCATGCCCTTCAGTCGCTTGATGTAGGACTCTATCACCTCACGGCGTGCTCCAGGGCGTGCTCCGGAGATGGCGTCTCCTATCATGACGATAGGGGAGATGATGGAGGTCATCTCTATTTCTTCATGGTGGGCTCCAATGGCATTGCAGACATCCGGTTTCTCCTTGTACTGCTCAGCCAGTTTCATTCCGAGAAGGGCGTGAGGAAGCTCAGGCTCATCTTCGGAGACCTTGCCGATGTCATGGAGGAGTCCGGCCCTCTTTGCCAACTTCGGATTGAGACCCAGTTCTGAAGCCATGATAGCGCAGATGTTTGCAACCTCACGGGAGTGCTGCAATAGGTTCTGACCATAGGAAGAACGGTACTTCATGCGTCCGATCATCCGGACCAGTTCGATGTTCAGGCCGTGGATTCCGAGATCGATGCAAGTTCTCTTTCCAGTCTCGAGAATCTCGTCCTCCAACTGCTTCTGGACCTTTGACACAACTTCCTCTATGCGTGCCGGATGGATCCTTCCATCAACCACAAGCTGGTGGAGGGCAAGACGAGCAACTTCCCTGCGGACAGGGTCGAAGGCGGAGAGAAGGATTGCGTCAGGGGTGTCGTCAACCACAATCTCCACGCCCGTAGCGGCCTCCAGAGCACGGATGTTGCGTCCTTCACGGCCGATGATGCGTCCCTTGATTTCGTCGTTGTCAATGGGGAAG
>JAGCWD010000049.1 GCA_017962025.1 Bacteroidales bacterium | reverse complement strand
TCCAGGTTGATGATCCTTGTATGGGGATACTTGTTGACGAGAAGCCTAACGACGTGGCTTCCTATGAAACCGGCACCTCCGGTAACTACGATCGTTTCTTTCATGATAGGTTCTCCTGTTAGATCATCTTGCTTTCATGCAAAGAGTCAAAAGCCGCCCTCTTCCTCAATATGTCGATGGCGGTGAAGATCGAAGACATCATGGAATGGGGATCAGCCTCGTCGCGACCGGCCATCTCATAGGCTGTACCATGGTCCGGGGATGTCCTGACGATCGGCAATCCTGCAGTGAAATTAACTCCATCCTCAAAAGCCAGAGCCTTGAAGGGAGCGAGTCCCTGATCATGGTACATGGCAAGGGTGGCATCAAATTTTGCATAATGTCCGAGTCCGAAGAATCCGTCTGGAGAATATGGTCCGAAAGCCAGGATACCTTCATCATTCGCCGCCTTCACGGCAGGGAGGATTATGCTTTGCTCCTCGTCCCCTAGAAGACCTCCGTCCCCGCAGTGTGGATTCAACCCAAGAACGGCAATCTTGGGCTCCAGGACCCCGAAATCCCTCTTCAGAGAGGAACTCATCAGTCTGAGCTTGCTGACTATCGCTTCAATAGAAATCGACGAAGGAACGGCTTTTAAAGGTATATGTCCCGTAACAACACCTATCTTGAGCTGGTCAGAAACCATGAACATAGCTACATCCTTGACACCGAACTGCTTTTGAAGGTACTCCGTGTGACCGGTATTGCCGAAACCTTCTTCCACCATCGCTCTCTTGTTTATCGGTGCGGTGACTAGGACGTCGATATCTCCGCTCTTAATGTCCCTGACCGCACATTCCAACGCCTTGATCGCGCATTTGGCAGATTCCGGGGTCGGTTTTCCCGGTTCAACGAAAGCGTTGTCAGGGAGGCAGTTGACTATGTTTATCCTGCGTGTCTTGGCATCCCTCGCACTCTGGATCACATATGTGTCCATCTGATCGAGATTATGGATCTGCTTGCGGTAGAAGCCGAATATCTTGGATGATCCGTAAATTACGGGAGTGAACGATTCAAGGATCCTGGCATCTGCCAGGGATTTGATTATCACTTCGTATCCGATACCGTTACCGTCACCCTGGGTGATTCCTACTATCGGCTTTCTGGTATTCCTTTCTGTCATTGTTCTATAATAATGCTTCTTGTTCAAATCCTTCATCCGGAGGGAGTACTTCTCCCCTGGCGGAAGCTCCTGCCCCGGCAGCAACCGCAAGGGCATCGCACCTTTCGTTCTCAGGATGACCCGCATGGCCTTTCAGCCAATGGAAGACCACCCTGTGACGACGGTAAACCAGGAGAAACCTTTGCCACAGATCAGGGTTCTTCACCTTCTTCCATCCCTTCCTCTCCCAGTTAGGGAGCCACCCTTCATTGATGGCCTTTACCACGTAGGTAGAGTCACTGAACACCTCAACCCTTGCGTTATCCCATTTAATGGCTTCCAGACCGATGATCACTGCCAAGAGTTCCATACGGTTGTTGGTAGTCCTGGCAAATCCCCCGCTCATCTCCTTCTCGAGTGTCCCGCACCTCAGGATTACTCCGTAACCGCCTGGACCCGGGTTTCCGCTGGATGCCCCGTCGGTGTATAGGAATATGGCCGGTCTTTCTTTCTCCATAAGCACAAATATACGTTAAAAATTTTGGGCAACTTCATTTTTGTCACTATTTTTGGAAATATGAATGTCCTAGTCACAGGCGCCAACGGCCAGCTTGGAAATGAACTCCGGAATGCCGCGACCGGTAGCCGGAACAGGTATGTCTTCACCGATGTCACTACGGTCCCCGGCATCGAGACTGTCTATCTCGACATTACCAATCTGGATGCCGTAAGGATTATCTGCAACTCCGAAGAAATAGATGTCATCGTCAATTGCGCAGCCTACACCAATGTCGACAAGGCGGAAGATGATTCGGCAACAGCTCTCCTGATCAACAGCACCGCAGCCCACAACCTGGCAGTCGTAGCGGCAGAGAGGGATTCAACACTCATCCACATCTCGACCGACTACGTCTTCCACGGAGACAGGACGACCCCGTGCCGTGAAGACTGGCCAACCGACCCTCTTGGAGTTTACGGATCGACCAAACTTCTCGGAGAAAGGGAGATAGCCAAATCAGGCTGCAAGAGCATCATCTTCCGGACTGCCTGGCTTTATTCTCCCTATGGGAAGAATTTCGTCAAGACCATGAAATCCCTTACGGCAGAAAGGGATAGCCTGAAGGTGGTCTTCGACCAGGTAGGGACTCCGACATACGCCCGCGACCTCGCACTCCTTATCGCAAAGATCATAGACGAAGGGATGCTTGACAGGACAGGAATTTACCACTACAGCAATGAGGGAGCCATCTCCTGGTACGATTTCGCCAAGGCTATCTGCGAACTCTGCGGAAACACCTGCGACATCCGTCCATGCCACACCGAGGATTATCCATCCAAGGCTGACAGGCCGCGATTCTCAGTTCTGGACAAGACGAAGGTCAAGGAAACATTCGGGATTTCCATACCATATTGGAGAGATTCCCTCGTCCATTGCATCAAAAGATTGGAATCATGAAAGGAATAGTTCTCGCCGGAGGAAGCGGCACAAGGCTCTACCCGATCACCAAGGGCGTGAGCAAGCAGATGCTTCCCATTTATGACAAGCCTATGGTTTACTACCCTATCTCGGTACTTATGAATGCCGGAATCAGGGACATACTCATAATATCAACCCCTGTCGATCTCCCGATGTTCAGGAGACTCCTTGGGGACGGAAGCGATTTCGGAGTCCGTTTTGAGTACGCCGAACAGCCTTCGCCGGACGGTCTCGCACAGGCATTTATCATCGGTGAATCCTTCGTAGGCGATGACTGCGCCTGCCTCGTCCTGGGTGATAACATATTCCATGGCGCCGGTTTCGACCAGATGCTCGCCAATGCAGTTTCAACCGCTGAAAATGATGGCAAGGCCACAGTCTTCGGCTACTGGGTAAGCGATCCCAACAGATACGGAGTCGCTGAATTCGACTCTGAAGGCAACTGCCTCAGCATAGAGGAGAAACCATCCGAACCGAAGAGCAATTACGCTGTCACCGGGTTGTATTTCTACCCTAACGAGGTGGTAAGGATTGCAAAGACCATCAAGCCCTCTGCCCGCGGAGAGCTTGAAATCACGACTGTCAACCAGGAATTCCTTTCGATGGGAAGGCTGAAGGTCCAGAAATTAGGGCAGGGCTTCGCCTGGCTGGACACAGGCACCCATGAATCCCTTACGGAGGCCTCCAACTACATCGAAGTCATAGAGAAAAGGCAGGGACTCAAAGTGGCATGCCTTGAGGAGATAGCCTTTCGCAAAGGTTGGATAGACTCTGCAACCCTCAGGAAGGTGGCTACCCCTATGGCCCGCAACCAGTATGGCGCCTATCTGATGAAACTTGCAGACGAATGAAAGTAATTGAAACCGGAATAGAAGGAGTGCTAATCCTCGAACCCAGGGTTTTCGAGGACTCCAGGGGTTATTTCTTCGAGTCTTTCAACCAGGAAGAATTCGAGATTGCTGTCGGACAGGTGAACTTCGTCCAGGATAATGAGAGCAAATCCTCCTACGGGGTTGTACGAGGCCTCCATTTCCAGAAAGGAGAGTATGCCCAGGCAAAGCTTGTGAGAGTGGTGAAGGGTTCCGTCCTGGACGTTGCGGTGGACATAAGGGAAGGTTCTCCTACCTTCGGGAAGCATGTCGCGGTCGAACTGACCGGGGAGAACCACCTCCAGCTTTTCCTTCCACGCGGAATGGCCCATGGTTTCAGCGTCCTCTCTGAAGAAGCCGTTTTCCAGTACAAGTGTGATAATTTCTATTGCCCGTCTGCAGAAGGTGCGATCGCCTGGGATGATCCTGACATCGGAATAGACTGGCGTATCCCAAGGGACAAAGTGATCCTCTCCGCCAAAGACAGCAACCACCCCAGACTATCCGAAATTTGAGGTATCAGGAAATCTTGCTGTAATCCTTGACTGAATATTTATCCTTGCGCAGCTCGGCCGCCAGGGAAGAATTGACCCTCTCCGACAGGGTAGGGTCGTTGGCAAGGACATGCTCGGCATAGCTCCTGGCATCCGATAGGAGCTGGCCGTCATGGGCAAGGGAAGCTATGTTGAGAGCTATCGGAAGGCCGCTCTGCTGTGTACCCTCAAGATCACCGGGGCCACGCATCTTCATGTCCTCCTCAGCGAGGTCGAATCCGTTTTCGGTTGCGCACATCAGTTCCAGGCGCCTCCGCGATTCCTTGCTGACCTTGTTGCCATGCATAAGGACGCAATAAGACTTTTCGGAGCCACGGCCGACCCTCCCGCGCAACTGGTGGAGCTGCGCCAGACCGAATCTCTCGGCATTCTCAATGACCATGATTGATGCATTGGGGACATCGACCCCAACCTCGATCACAGTGGTTGAAACCAGGATATTCGCCCTGCCGGCTGCAAAGGCATCCATGTTGAACTTCTTTACATCGCTGGTCTGCTGCCCATGGACTATTGCAACCTTGTACCGGGGCATCGGGAAACGCCGGACAATCTCTTCATAACCGGCTTCGAGATTCTGATAGTCCAACTTTTCGCTCTCGAAGATCAAAGGATATACTATGAATACCTGACGGCCGTTGTCTATCTCCTTCCTGATGAAGTTATACATGGCGGGGCGCTTCCCTTCCCAGATCAGCATGGTCTGGATCGGTTTCCTTCCTGGAGGCATTTCATCAATGACCGAAACATCAAGGTCGCCGTAGAAAGTCATCGCCAGTGTCCTTGGAATAGGAGTGGCAGTCATGACAAGGACATGGGGTGGAGAAACTGTGGCTCCTTTGGACCAAAGCTTCGACCTCTGGTCCACACCGAAGCGGTGCTGTTCATCAATTATCGCCAGTCCGAGATTCTTGAACTTCACATCGTCTTCGATGAGGGCATGGGTGCCGATTATTATCCCGACAGATCCATCCTGAAGCCCCTCGTGTATCGGTCTGCGCTCGGCCTTGGTAGTTGATCCAATGAGAAGTTCGCAACGGACTCCTGTGGGAGCCAGATATCTGGTGATGTTGGCATAGTGCTGCTGGGCAAGGACTTCAGTGGGTGCCATTATACATGCCTGGTAGCCGTTGCCGACAGCTATGAGGGAAGTCAGGACAGCCACCATTGTCTTTCCTGACCCTACGTCACCCTGGAGAAGGCGGTTCATCTGGTGGCCGCTCATCAAGTCTGACCTTATCTCCTTTATCACCCTCTTCTGAGCCCCGGTCAATTCATAGGGAAGGGCATTGTAGCAAGCGTTGAAAGCGGCTCCGACCTTTGGCATCATAATGCCGTTTTCAGCCCTGGAACGCACGTATTTCTGCTTCAGCAGGGACAACTGAAGAAGGAAGAGTTCCTCCCATTTGAGCCTGTACTGAGCCTTTGATAGGGCGGTCGGATCGGAAGGGAAATGGATGTTGCGAATAGCGTATTTCAAAGGAACCAGCCCTTTCTCCTTAAGGATATATTCAGGTAGGGTTTCTTCAACATCCCCGATGACACGATCGATGGCCTCGGCCATCAATTTGTTCATTACCTTCCCGGTCACACCCCCGTTGCGAAGTTTGTCCGTGGAAGGATAGACTCCCGTCAGGGTTCCGGAGAAATTCTGTGCCCCTTCCGTGGGAGGATTGTCTATTTCGGGATGGACCATGTTCATCTTCCCGTTGTAAACGCTAGGTTTACCGAAGAAAAGGAAGATGCTCCCAGGTTTAAGGCGGTCGTAGGTATATTTGATTCCCTTGAAGAAGACAAGTTCCATCTCGCCGCTCAGGTCCCTGACCAGGACGCTGAGGCGCTGTTTGGCACCCTTGCCTGTCAATTCGGAAGAAACTACCTGCGCAAGTATCTGGATATAGGCATTCCCTCCCCTTACATCCGCTATCTGGGTTACTGAACTCCTGTCGATATAGCGGAAGGGATAGGTGTGCAACAGGTCCCCTACCGTGCTGACTTCAAGTTCAGTACGGAGGAGGGAAGCCCTTTTGGGCCCCACTCCGGGGAGGTACTGCACCTCCATATCCAATTTACTTCGAATCATTATTTACCTGCACCAGCGGTCCAGCCAGTCGAAGTAGCTCCTGTGCCAGAACAGGGCATTCTGGGGCTGGAGTATCCAGTGGTTCTCTTCCGGGAAAACTATAAGCTTTGAGGGAACGCCCATCATCTGTGCGGCGTTGAAGGCTGCCATACCCTGGTCGTAAGGGATGCGGAAGTCCATCATTCCGTGGATGCAGAGTATCGGGGTGTGCCATTTGGAGACGTTGACCACAGGAGAATTGGAGTAATGGCGAACCGCCTTGGGAGCATTGCTCCAAGGGGAACCAGCCTGCTGGATTCCACCGAAGGTCTTGCCATCGCCTCGAGGACCCTGCTCACCGGGAGTGAATGAATATTCTGTCAGCCCTCCGTTGTCCCAGTTCGGGAACCACATCTCTTCGGTCTCGTAGTACATGTATTTCTCGTCGAATATTCCTGCATGGGCTATGAAGCAGTCGTACACGTCGCCGTGGATTCCAGCCATGTAATAGACGCTGAACCCGCCGTAAGAGGCTCCGCAACCTGCCAGCTTGCCTACATAGGGTTCTTTCTTAAGTTCACGGGCTGCACTCAGGTAATCCTGCATGTTGAGACCGATGTAGTCACCGCTGATCTGCTCGCACCATTCCTGGCCGAATGCAGTAGTACCACGACGGTTCGGGAGGATAACTATGTAGCCCTGGGAGGCCATAAGGCGGTAGTTCCACCTGTAGCTCCATCCCT
>JAGCWD010000048.1 GCA_017962025.1 Bacteroidales bacterium | reverse complement strand
TCCGCAGGGGTAGTAGGTGCTGTTGGTCGGCGTGCGGCCGAGGGCGCGGACGCCCTGCGGGCCGTCAGCCATCAACACTTCGGGAATGCCGAGCCGCTCAACGGGAAAAGTATAGAACTCTTCCCGCTGCCCGGAAATCAGTTTGCACTTTTCTTCCAGTGTCATCTGTTTGACCAGCGAAGCCGCCCGGTCTTTGTCGGCCTGCGTAACCACAGGTTGGGCTTTGGCGGAAATGAGTGCCAACGCTAAGGCTGCGAGGGTAATCAGTGTCTGTTTCATAGTGATGGAGTATGGATCTATTTTTTCAGTCTTTCTTGAATGGCCTTGGTCTGCTCTTCGTAGCCGGGTTTTTCCAGCAAAGCGAACATGTTTTTCTTATACGCCTCCACCCCGGGCTGGTTGAACGGATTGACGCCGAGGATGTAGGCGCTGATGCCGCAGGCTTTCTCGAAGAAGTAGAACAAGCCGCCGAGATTGAACTCGTCGAGTTTGTCCACGCTTACGTTCATCTGGGGAACGCCGCCGTCAATGTGGGCGAGCTGGGTGCCGAGCTGGGCCATGCGGTTGCACTCTTCCACGTGTTTGCCGGCGAGGAAGTTCAGACCGTCAAGGTTCTGGTTGTCCGACTCAATGACCAGCGAACGTCCGCTGGCGTTTACGGTGACGGTGGTCTCCATCAAGATGCGCTCGCCGTCCTGGATGTACTGTCCCATAGAGTGGAGATCGGTGGTGCAGATGACGCTGGCGGGGAAGATTCCCTTGCCATCCTTGCCCTCGGACTCGCCGTAAAGCTGTTTCCACCATTCACCCAGGTATTGGAGCTTAGGGTTGAAGGAAACGAGAATCTCTACCTTCTTGCCCTGGTCGTACAGCAGGTTGCGCATCGCGGCGTATTGTACGGCGGGGTTGTCGGCGGCAGGGCGGGCACAGGCCTGCTCCATTTCCAACGCACCCTTGAGCATCGCTTTCACATCGTAGCCCGCCAGCATGATGGGCAGCAGGCCGACCGGGGTAAGCACGGAAAAACGGCCACCGACATTATCTTCGATGACGAAACTGCGATATCCTTCCTGATCGGAAAGGGACTTGAGCGCGCCGCGTTTGGCATCGGTCACGGCCACGATGCGTTGCGCGGCCTCTTCGCGTCCATAACGCTGCTCGATGTATTGTTTGACAATGCGGAAGGCGACCGCCGGTTCGGTGGTGGTACCGGATTTGGAAATGACTACGCAAGCCACATTGCGCTCGCGCGCCAGATCCATCATTTCACACAAGTAATCCTCAGACAGGTTGTTGCCCGCAAAAACAATCTCGGGAGCCACTTTCTTACCGGAAAGAGAACGGCCGAAGGTATGGCTGAGAGCCTCTACGGCGCACTTAGCACCCAGATAGGACCCACCGATGCCGATAACTACGACCAGATCCACGCCCCGGGTGAGCCAATCTTTGCGAATGACTTCACACTGATCCGTCAAACGGCTGGCCAGCGTCAGGGACGGCAGGTGTTTCCATCCGAGAAAGTCGTTTCCGGATCCCGTTTCTTTTTCCAAAACAGACAAGGCGGACAGGGCCTTGCCGACATATTCCTTGTACTCTGCATCTTTTATGAAGGAGTTGCAGCCTCCCATTTCAAATTTGACCATAATTTGTAGAACTTAACCGTACAAATA
This sequence comes from Bacteroidales bacterium, assembly GCA_017962025.1. Classification (GTDB taxonomy): domain Bacteria; phylum Bacteroidota; class Bacteroidia; order Bacteroidales; family UBA932; genus Cryptobacteroides. The sequence continues at coordinate 27,750 of JAGCWD010000048.1, read as the reverse complement.
TACGAGCAAGTCGAGAGAAAAGCAAATAAAATTTGCTTTTCCGAGACAAAAGTATAAACCTGCATAGCGGGAATATGATAAAAAATTGTAAATTCGCAGAAATTTTGATGTGGCATTTATAAGTTTTGCCCAAACAATATGAATCCTTTCGTCCGTCTATACCGCTTTTTTTCCAAGCGCAAAGCGCTGATGTACATTTTTATGATAGGCACCGCTTTGTGTGGAGGCCTTTTGAGCACCCGGCTTCGTTTTGAAGAAAACATCGCTACACTGCTCCCCAAGACCGAAGACAGCAGCAAGAGCGGTATCGCCTTCAGCCAGATCAAGGTCAAAGACAAAGTTTTTATTCTCATTCATCCAAAGTCTGTGGACGATACGGATGAAACGGCGCTTTCCCAAGCTCAAAGGGATACGCTCATTCTGGCGATGGATGCCTTTGTGCAGGAAATTTCCGAGAAGGATGAAAACGGATTGATAGCCAACTGCCTGTATCACTTGGATAATGATGACTTGATGAATTTGGTCTGGTTCTCGATCGGGAATCTGCCGGCCTATCTCCCGGAAGAAGCCTATCCCAAACTGGACAGCCTGCTTGACGAAACAGTCATTGACAAACTTGTCGCAGGAGAATTTAACGGAGATTTGCCCTCCACAGGCGGTTTGGCGCTCAAGGACGGGCACCTCTTTTCCCAGGACGGAACGGTGGCCATGGCCTTCCTGACCCCCGGTTTCGATGCGCTGGATTCCAAAGCGGCGGGGTATTTGAACCATATGCTTATGCTGGCAGGCAAAAAAGTAGAGAAACAATATCCCGGTATAGAAGTCCTCTTCCACGGCAATCCCATCAATGGCTGCCACAATTCGGGACAAATCAAAAAGGACCTGTTGTATACGGTGGGTGTTTCCCTGATTATCATTTGTCTTGTCATTCTGCTCTGTTTCAAGACAAAACGTACGCTCCTTCATTTGGTCTTGCCCATTCTTTACGGCGTTGTCATTGCGATGGGTGGAATGTACCTCATCAAAGGCAGTCTTTCCATCATTTCCCTGGGCATCGGGGCCATCGTGCTGGGCGTGGCGATGAGTTACTGTCTGCATATCCTCACGCATCACAAATACGTCAACGACATAGAAACGTTGCTCAAGGAACAGTCCAAACCCGTTTGTCTGGGCTGCCTGACCACGGTGGGCGCTTTTGCCGGCCTGTTGCTGACCTCCAGTGAGTTGCTTACCGACTTCGGGCTTTTCGCTTCCCTGGCACTGCTGGCCACTACGTTTTTCGCGTTGGTATTCCTGCCTCACTTTTTGACAAAAGACGGGGCGGTGAAGAATGAAAAAGCGTTCAATGTGGTCAATCGCATCAATTCTTATCCGCTCGACCGCAACAAACCTGTGGTGATTTTCTTCTCCCTGCTCTGCGTGGTCTGCATCTTCTTCTCCCGCAAGGTGACTTTCGACAGCGATTTGAATCATATCGGGTACTTTGATCCGTCCACTTTGCGCAGTGAACGTTTGTATAACGAGAAGATGAACGGAGGGTTCAGCTCGATGTATTACGCGGCGGTTGCTTCTGATTTGGATAGTGCCATCTATTTGAGCCGCAGCATCGATGAGTGTCTGGCCTCCCTTCAGCAGGAAGGACTCGTGGATCGTTATTCCGGAGCGGATATGATACTGGTTCCTTCGGATGAACAGGCGGCCAACATCCTTCGCTGGAAGAAATATTGGACCGAAAAACGCATTCGCCGGACCTCCCGTTTGTTGGAAAAAGAAGATGCCAAATATGCGTGGAGCGATTCGGCCGGAATGGATATCCCCGCGACTTTTTCGATGATGGTCCGGGCTGACTATGAACCGGCTTCCATTGTCGAGGCCAACGCCATTCCCGAGGCTCTTCTGTGCAATTATGTGGAACAGTCTGAAAACGGTTGGCTGATTCTGACTTCAGCCTTGATGGATAAGGAAAATATCAAGGCCGTCAACGACAGTATCAACGCCATCCCCGGCGCGGTCATCCTGGATCCTTTCTATTACACGGGAGATATGGTGGAAGTCGTTCACAGTGATTTCAATGTCGTGTTGCTGGTGTCGTCCCTCTTTGTGTTTATCGTGCTGTTGCTGACTTTCCGCAGCGTCATCATCACCATCATCGCCTTCCTGCCGATGTTGCTGAGCTGGTATGTCGTCCAGGGGATGATGTATATGCTCGGCTTGCAGTTCAACCTTATAAATATAATGATATCCACCTTCATTTTCGGAATCGGGGTGGATTACAGCATTTTCGTGATGGAGGGGTTGCTTAACAAATACCGGACAGGCGCATATCGTTTGCTGACCTGCCACAAGGCAGCCATCCTCTTTTCGGCCTTTGCCCTGATGATTGTGACAGGCTCCCTGCTTTTCGCGATTCATCCGGCCATCCATTCCATCGGTGAGTGTACCTTGATTGGTATGGGGTCCACGATTCTGATTACCTATGCCCTGCAACCCTTGCTTTTCCGCCTTTTGCTTCAGTGGGGATTTTTCAAAAATAAAGTGTTGAAATGAGAAAGAAACTTTGTTGGCTGAGTGTGCTGATGCTGGTGCTGGCCCTTCCTTTGAGCGCGGCCTCCGAGGTGGAAATGTTGCAATTTATCTCCCGTGCCGGGATCTCAAAGTCGGAATTCAGTACGCCTTTCAAAGAAACGCGTGCATTCCCACGCAAAGAAAAAGTGACGCTGACAGGTACGCTTCAGTATCGTAGTCCTGATTTTCTGGATATGGTGTACGAACATCCGGACCAAGAACATTTTCTCATTGACGGGACGAAAATGATCAATCGTCGGGAAGGGCGCGAAGTGAAGTCTGATTTAACCAGGAATCAACTGATGCGCCGTCTGGCCAACACGTTGCTTTACGCATTTTCCGGTCAGGTGGAAAAGATTTCCACAGAGCAGAACACCACGCTGAAAGTCAGCGAGGTGAAAAATGAATATCACGTGATATTGGATGCCTGCAAAAAACAAGCGATGGGCTACTGCCACATCGAAATCCATTATCGCAAGAGCGACGGGCAAATCGTCTTTATGCAGATGGACGAGTTTAACGGGACCTCTACGATTTACGCGCTGGCAGAATAAGCCAGCCACCGAGCGCGCAACCCATCGCGACCAACAACTGAGACTCATGGCAGAGGGTCGCCAGTAGCAGACCCTTGCCCCAGTCCATGCCGTACAACGACCCCAATGTGAGCGCGATGATATAGTGGTACGCGCCTATTCCGCCCGGCACGGGAATGAAGGAGGCGATGCTGCCCATGGCGGACAGCAACAGGGCATCTTTGGGAAGCATACTCAGCCCGAGTGCCAGGGCGACCGCCCAAACTTGCAGGGCATACAAGGACCAGATGATTACCGTTTCCAGCAGGAAACAGGATTTGCCCGGCATCAGGCGGATGCTCGAAAAGCCGTCGAGGATGCCTATCATAAAATCTTTTAGCCGGGAAAAAATGCGGAACTTCTTCGCGGCGAGCCAGACGAGCGCAACGAGGGCTGCCATCGCCAGGAGAATCAGCGACACGCTTTGGATGATGTCCGGGCGTTGCCAGAAGGCGATAAAGGGCACGATGATGTTCTGGGTGACGAACAGGCCGATGAAATTCCATCCGAAAATGGCCAGCAGCCCGAGAATGACGGCCAGTGTGAGCAAATCGATGACACGTTCGGCCGCAGCTGTGCCCAGCACGTGGTCGAATTTGTTTTTCTCCCGGGTGACAAGGCCACAGCGGACCCATTCGCCGCTGGTCGGCAGTATGGCGTTGAAAACATTGCCAACCCAATAGGCGCTGATGCTCAGCCTCCGCGTGGTGCCGCCATCGAAGGGAAGCAGCAGGAGCCTCCAACGCAGGCCGCGCAGGACCAGGGCCAGGAGTCCGCACGCCATGGAAGCGAGCACCCAACCCCAGCGGCAGGAGGCGAACCCTTCCGCGAACGATTCCCATTCTGCTTTTCTCAGAACCAGATAGATCAGGCCGGCGGCGAGCGCCAGTCCGCCCAACAGGCGGATGATATGGGACCGGGTGAGATGCAAACTACTTTTTCCTCCAGACCATCTTGTTGACGATGCCCGTGTAGGATTGGATGAGCTTCACTACTTTCGTGCTGACATTCTCATCGGTGTAGTCAGGGACGGGAATGCCGTATTCTCCTTCCTTATGGAGTTGGACGGCTGTTTCGACGGCCTGCAACAGGCTGGTCTTGTCGATGCCGGCCAGCACGAAACAGGCTTTATCGAGGGCTTCGGGCCTTTCGGTCGAAGTGCGGATGCATACGGCGGGGAAGGGATGGCCGACGCTGGTGAAATAAGAGGATTCTTCCGGCAGGGTGCCCGAGTCGGACACGACGGCAAAGGCGTTCAACTGAAGGCAATTGTAGTCGTGGAAGCCCAGCGGCTGGTGGCGGATGATGCGTTTGTCCAGGGTGAAGCCGCGTTCTTCGAGTTTCTTGCGGCTGCGCGGATGGCAACTGTAAAGGATGGGCATGTCGTACTTCTCCGCCAAGGCGTTGATGGCTCCGAACAGGGATTCGAAATGCTCCGGAGTGTCAATGTTCTCCTCGCGGTGGGCGCTCAACAGGATGTAGCGTCCTTTTTCCAGACCCAGCCGGGCGTGGATGTCGGAGGCGAGGATGGCATTGAGGTTGGCGTGCAGCACTTCGGCCATCGGGGAGCCGGTCACATAGGTACGTTCCTTGGGCAGCCCGCAGTCCGCCAGGTAGCGGCGGGCATGCTCGCTGTAGGCCATATTGACATCGGAAATGATGTCCACGATACGGCGGTTGGTCTCTTCGGGCAGGCATTCGTCCTTGCAGCGATTGCCCGCTTCCATGTGGAAGATGGGGATGTGCAGGCGTTTGGCGCCAATCACGCTCAGGCAACTGTTGGTGTCGCCCAGCACCAGCACGGCGTCGGGACGGGTCTCGACCATCAGTTTGTAGCTGCGGTCGATGATGTTGCCCATCGTCGCGCCCAAATCGTCGCCCACGGCATCCATATACACATCGGGGTCGTCAAGGCCCAAATCTTTGAAAAAGATGCCGTTGAGTTCGTAGTCATAGTTCTGGCCAGTGTGGGCCAGCAGGGTATCGAAGCAGTTGCGGCAGCGATTGATGACGGCCGACAGGCGGATGATTTCAGGACGTGTGCCGACGATGATAAGCAATTTGAGCCGGCCGTTGTTTTTGAAAGAAACCATTATACGGGATCGAAATAGGTGTCCGGCCGCGAAGGGTCGAAATGCTCGTTGGCCCACATGACGGTCACGAGTTCTTCGCTGTCGGACAGGTTGATAATGTTGTGCGTATAGCCCGGAAGCATATAGACGGCCCGGATGTCTTCCCCGGATACCTCATATTCCAGTACGGGCGCGTCGGGGCGGCTCTCGTCGCGCATTTGGATGAGGCCGTGTCCCTTGACGACGATGAAGAGTTCCCATTTGCTGTGGTGCCAGTGCTGCCCTTTGGTGATGCCGGGCTTGGAAATGTTTACGCTGACCTGACCCGCGTCGGGCAGATACATCAGTTCTGTGAACGAACCCCGGTCATCCCGGTTCATTTTCAACGGGAAGGAGGCTTTTTCGGGGGGCAGGAAACTCAGGTAGGTGGAAAAGAGTTTCTTTTGCAGCGAACCTTCCGGCAGGGCGGGCAGGGTATGGTTGGCGGAAAAATCCCGGCAAGCTTCAATCATCGAGACGATGGCTCCCAGCGTGGTCTTGTGTGTGACGGGGCAAAAGCAGTAGCGGCCGTCCGGGGCGGGGAGTACTTCCAGTCCGTCGAATTCGCAGCGGTGCGGAGTCCCTTCGAGGGCCAGGAACATTTCGTCGATCAGGTCATCGATGTAGAGGAGTTCCATCTTGACGGCAGGATCGTTGACCTGGATGGGCAGGTCGTGGGCGAGGTTGTGGCAGAAGGTGGCCACGGCGCTGTTGTAGTTGGGACGCCCCCATTTGCCGAACAGGTTGGGGAAACGATAGACATACATCTTCGCTCCCGTGCGGGCGGCATAGTCGAAGAAAAGTTCTTCCCCGGCTTTTTTGCTGCGTCCGTACTCCGAGTCGCCGAAACGGCCGCAGAGCGAGGCCTGCTGCGAACTGGACAGCATCACGGGGGCGCGGTTGCCCTGTCTTTCCAGCGTTTCCAGCAACGTGGAGGCGAAGCCGAAGTTGCCCTTCATAAAGTCTTCCGGATTCGTCGGGCGGTTGACGCCGGCCAGGTTGAAGACGAAATCCGCTTCCCGGCAATAGCGTTCCAGTTCTTCGGGCGTGGAGCCCAGGTCGTATTCGAAAATATTTCCGACAACGACCTTGCGCGTGCGGTCCTTGCCGTCCCGTACATTGCGCAGGGCGGCGCAGAGGTTTTTGCCGACAAAGCCGGCGGCTCCGGTAACAAGGATGTTCATTATTTGGCTAACTCTTCTTGTATGTAGGGAAGGGCCTTGATGGTGGCTATGGTTTCTTCCAGATTGAGCCGGCGGGTGTTGTTCGAGTTGAATTCACTCAGCGTGCTGCGCTGTTTGACGCCTTGGGTGAAGAACTTGTCGTAATTGAGGCTGCGGTTGTCGGAAGGAACACGGTAGAAATTCCCCATGTCTTCCGCCCGGGCGCATTCTTCGTTGGTCAGCAGGGTCTCATAACTCTTTTCGCCGTGACGGATGCCGATGACCTTGATGCGGGACTGATCGGCTCCGAACAGCTGGCAGACGGCTTCCGCTTGGGTCTGAATAGTGCAGGCAGGGGCTTTCTGGACGAAAATGTCACCGTTCCTGCCATTCTCGAAGGCGAAGAGCACGAGGTTGATGGCTTCTTCCAAGCTCATGATGAAACGCGTCATCGTGGGCTCGGTGATGGTGACGGGGGCACCGCTGCGAATCTGGTCGATCCACAAGGGGATGACCGAGCCGCGGGAACACATCACATTGCCGTAACGGGTACAGCAGATGCGCGTCTTGCCGCTCTGCCGCGATTTGGCTACGGCCACTTTTTCTTCCATCGCTTTGGAGATGCCCATCGCGTTGATGGGGTAGGCGGCTTTGTCGGTGGACAGGCAGATGACCGCTTCCACGCCGGCTTCAATGGCTGCCGTCAGCACGTTGTCAGTCCCGATGACATTGGTCCTGACGGCTTCCATCGGAAAAAATTCACAACTGGGTACCTGTTTGAGAGCCGCTGCGTGAAAAATCAGATCCACCCCGCCCATTGCGCTACGTACGCTGTCAAGGGAACGGACGTCCCCGATGTAAAATTTTATTTTTCCGGCCAGTTCGGGCTGGGTGGCCTGAAAATAGTGGCGCATATCATCCTGTTTCTTCTCATCGCGCGAGAAAATGCGGATCTCCCCGATGTCTGTAGAGAGAAAGCGGTTGAGGACGGCGTTTCCGAAACTGCCGGTCCCACCGGTAATCAACAAAGTTTTTCCTTTGAATAGGGACATGGCTTTCTTCAATTATAATTTGCAAAGATAGAAAAATATTTGTTTTTCATTGTGCGAATCATTAAATTTGTAAGGTTTTTGCCAAAAAGGATTCCTGCGGTTTTTCCTATGGGATTTTGTATACACACATAATACAATAATTAATATGGCTAAAGAAAAAAGATTTACCACCTGTGATGGTAACTGGGCTGCCGCCCACATCGCCTATCTTTTCAGCGAACACGCCGCCATCTACCCGATCACCCCGTCTTCCACGATGGCGGAATATGTAGACGAGTGGGCTTCGCAGGGCAAGAAAAACCTCTTCGGTGAGGTTGTGAAGGTAACTGAGATGCAGAGTGAAGGAGGCGCGAGCGGCGCTGTTCACGGCTCTTTGCAGGCGGGTGCTTTGACCACCACTTTTACCGCTTCACAGGGATTGCTGTTGATGATTCCCAATATGTACAAAATCGCCGGTGAGCTTCTTCCCGCGGTGTTCCACGTTTCGGCGCGGGCCCTGGCAGCAGAAGCTCTTTCCATTTTTGGCGACCATCAGGATGTGATGGCCTGCCGTCAGACCGGTTTCGCGATGCTGGCCTCCGCTTCCGTGCAGGAAGCCGAAGATCTGGCCTCCGTCGCGCATCTTTCCGCCATCAAGTCCAGCGTGCCTTTCCTGCACTTCTTTGATGGCTTCCGTACTTCCCACGAGATTCAGAAGATCGAGTTGCTTGACGAGGAAGCGCTCAAGGCGATGATCAGCGAGAAATCACTGGCCGCCTTCCGTGCCAAAGCCCTTACTCCCGACGCTCCCGTTACCCGCGGTACCGCGCAGAACGGCGACGTTTATTTCCAGGCCCGCGAGGCAGCCAACCGCTACTATGCGGAAGTACCCGACATCGTGGCCCGCTATATGGGTGAAATCAGCGAACTGACCGGCCGCGAATATCGTCCTTTCGATTACTACGGCGACCCCAAGGCCGAGAACATCATCATTGCGATGGGCTCCGTGACCGAGACCATCAAAGAGACCATCGACTACTTGGCCGCCAAGGGCAAGAAAGTCGGTCTGATGGTGGTTCGCCTGTATCGTCCTTTCTCCACGAAGTACTTCCTCAAAGCTCTTCCCGCCAGTGTCAAGCGCATTGCCGTGCTCGACCGTACGAAAGAGCCGGGCAGCGTGGGCGAGCCTTTGTTCGTGGACGTGAAAGCCGTGTTCCAGGGCCGCAAGAACGCACCCCTCGTCATCGGCGGACGCTATGGCCTTTCTTCCAAGGACACCTCTCCCGCACAGATCGTGTCGGTGTTCGAGAACCTCGATATGAACGAGCCGAAGGATGATTTCACCATCGGTATCGTGGATGACGTGACTTTCAAGAGCCTTCCTTTGAAAGAGGAAATCTCCATCGTGAAGCCCGGTACCACCGAGTGCAAGTTCTATGGTCTCGGATCCGACGGTACTGTCGGTGCCAACAAGAACACCATCAAGATCATCGGAAGCCACACTCCGAAATACTGCCAGGCCTACTTCGATTATGATTCGAAGAAATCCGGTGGCTACACCTGCTCACACCTCCGTTTCGGTGACCTTCCCATCAAGGCTCCCTACCTCGTGAGCACTCCCGACTTCGTGGCCTGCCATGTCCCTTCCTATCTTGAGAAGTACGATGTACTCAAGGGCATCAAGGATGGCGGCACCCTCCTCCTCAATTCCCTGTGGGACGAGGCCGAAACCGTCAAGAGGATTCCTGACAATGTAAAGGGAATCATCGGTCGCAAGCACATCAAGCTGTACATAATAAACGCTACCAAGATCGCTGCTGAGATCGGACTTGGAAACAGGACCAACACGATCCTCCAGTCCGCATTCTTCAAGATCACCGGCATCATCCCTTACGAGGATGCCGTCAAGTACATGAAGGATGCTATCGTAAAGAGCTACGGCAAGAAGGGTGAGAACGTGGTCAACATGAACTATGCTGCTGTTGACCGTGGCGGTGAATACACCGAAGTCACCATCCCTGCCGAGTGGGCTGAAATCAGCGCCAAGTTCGAGACTCCCAACAAGGACCGTCTCGCTCCCGTTTTCGTCAAGGAGATCGCCGACGTGGTCAACTCCCAGAATGGAGACTCACTGCCCGTCAGCGCCTTCCTGCCTTATGCAGATGGAACCATGCCGGCCGGCACCGCAGCTTATGAGAAGCGCGGAGTGGCCGTCACCGTGCCCAGCTGGGACCCTGAGAAGTGTATCCAGTGCAACACCTGCGCCTTCGTATGCCCTCACGCCGCCATCCGCCCGTTCCTCCTCACAGCCGAAGAGGCCGAGAAGGCTCCCGCAGCCCTCAAGAAGGCCGCAGGAAAGGCTATCCTGAAGGAATAAACCTTCGCACTTGCCACCTCGGTCGATGACTGTACAGGTTGCGGCAACTGTGTGGATGTCTGCCCTTCAAAGGAGAAGGCCCTCACTATGGTTTCCGCCCTCGACCAGCATCAGGAGCAGGAGAACTTCAACTGGCTTGCCTCCAAGGTCGGCTACAAGGACAACGTGGTCAACAAGGCTGCAAACGTGAAGAACTCACAGTTTGCCCAGCCTCTGTTCGAGTTCAGCGGCGCCTGCGCAGGTTGCGGCGAGACTCCTTACATCAAGAACATCACCCAGCTCTTCGGTGACAGGATGATGATTGCAAATGCTACCGGTTGCTCCTCCATCTACGGAGCTTCCTTCCCTGCCTCCCCTTACTGCACAAACGCACAGGGTCACGGTCCGGCATGGCAGAACTCCTTGTTCGAGGACAATGCCGAGTTCGGCCTCGGAATGAAGATCGGTTCCGACCGTGCCCGCGAGACTGTCGCCAACCTTATGAACCAGGCTATCGCATGCGAATGCTGCTCTGATGAGATCAAGGCCCTTGCACAGCAGTGGCTGGACAACAAGGAAGACGGGACAGTGACCCGCGAGGTCGCCGACAAGATCGTTCCCCTTCTCGGAGAATGCAAGTGCGAGACCTGCTCCAGGCTGCTCGAATACAAGCACTTCATCCCTGCCCGCAGCCAGTGGATATTCGGTGGTGACGGTTGGGCCTATGACATCGGTTACGGCGGTCTGGACCATGTCCTCGCTTCCGGAAAGAATGTCAACGTGCTGGTTCTCGACACCGAGGTCTATTCCAACACCGGCGGACAGAGCTCCAAGTCAACTCCTGCAGGCGCCATTGCCAAGTTCGCCGCTTCCGGAAAGAAGATCCGCAAAAAGGATCTCGGAATGATGGCCATCAGTTATGGATATGTTTACGTGGCCCAGGTTGCCATGGGAGCATCTCCTGCACAGTATCTGAATGCCATCAAGGAAGCAGAGGCCTACGACGGACCTTCCCTCATCATCGCTTATGCCCCTTGCATCAACCATGGTCTGAAGGCCGGCATGGGACTCAGCCAGAAGGAGGAGAAGCTCGCGGTCGAGTGCGGCTACTGGCATCTCTACAGGTACAACCCGAACCTTGAGGCAGAAGGCAAGAATCCGTTCTCACTCGATTCCAAGGAGCCCGACTGGACCAAGTTCCAGGACTTCCTCAAGGGTGAGGTACGTTTCGCTTCCCTCTACAAGCTCTTCCCCGAGAGGGCTCAGGAACTCCTGAACCTAACCGAGTAATTCGCCAAGGTCCGTTACGGCACCTACACCCGCCTCGCCGGGAAGTAGTCAGCTGTCCGTACATAGTTTAGTTGTTTACCCCGGTCGATTTTGACCGGGGTAAATTATTATTATGCATGATATCATATTTGAATTTTGATATCATTAAGTATACTTGCAAAAACAAGTAACTATGAACACGTCAGTTGTACAGCGCAGGCAGACGATTTTCCGTTTTGAGGCTTCCCATGGGAGACCTGCTGGTCTATGATGCACTGCAGAAGAAAGGACCGGATTTCGAGGACACCCTTCAGACTTTCTGTGCCCTGCACTCCAACTGTGACTGCATCATAACAAAAGACAGTAAACACTTCAGGGGCATACCCATTCCGGTGTACACCCCTGAAGAATTCATCAATAAAGTAACAGATTAGGGTTACTCATCTACATAAGAGTCGTGCTCAGGGTCAGACTCGGCGTTTTCAATCAACCCGACGTTCAACTTCTCGATGAACGACAACTCGATTCCATCGTTCGACTGAACCGGCTTGTACCAAGGCTGCTTCCTGAAGTACTCCTTCAAGTCCTCATCCTCGAATACATAGCCGTGACGGGCAAGTATCTCGTTCCGCATAAGGCGGAGGGTCGACTTCTTGTAGCTTCTCAGGCATGCGTTGTCAAGGAGGATCTTCGAGGCGAACTCGAAGCGTCCGGACCCGGGATCCGAATCCACAAGGATGTACGGATCGCCGATACGCCGGAACACCGAATTCTGGTCTAAGCTAACGGGATAGACTTTGAAGCCGGAGAGTGTGGGGACAAATTCCCATGATCCCTCCAACTGGGAACCTGTATCGATCTTCAGGACTCCGGTGGCCATGTCATTGAAAGAGTCCATCTTGAAATAAACCTTCTTGCCGTTGAAAAGTCCTACACCGTCGTCAATCACGATCGAGTCGCCGGTGGACTCCACCTTGTAACTCCCCTTAAGTCTCGTGTTCATGTTCAAGGCACTGACCACCCTGGCCGGCATACGGGTATTAGACATGACTCCGACGAGCCGGTCATTGCCGTCAAGGAGACATAGAACATCAAGACCGTCTCCCCGGGCACGCTTGACGACCAATCCTACCGGGTATGAAAGCACGGCGTCGGCGTCAGGACTCTTTTCCAGGATAAAGCAACCCTCTTCCCCAGCAACCGGGACAAGGATGAACTCGAGTTTCTCTCCCTCGGCGATGACCTGCATAAGGACACTTCCTCCATCCCAGTTGGAGGCGACATAGTTATTCCATCCGTCGTACCACTTGGAATCAGACGGGATACCTTGAGCCATGAGATTGGCTGATGCCACACAAAGCAGCAACAATAATAAATACTTTTTCATGTCATAACATTATTCGACTGGCGGACGATACTCAAGAAGGTCGCCTGGCTGGCACTCGAGGACCTTACAGATTGCGTCGAGGGTGGAGAAACGGACTCCTTTGGCCTTACCGGTCTTCAAGATAGAAAGATTGACCGGAGAGAGTCCTATCCTCTCAGCAAGCTCGGACGAAGTCATCTTTCGCTTCGCCAGCATTACATCTACATTGACGATAATCGGCATGACTACTCACCCTCCTTTACTGGCTCTTCCGCGGCAGGGGCAGCGGCATCCTTGCCTTTCATATATTCAGGAAGGCTCATTCCAGCCATCTTGAACAGATCCTGGAGCGGAGGGACAGAACCCATGAGCCCAGAGATGAAATTCGCAGTGGAAGTCTTCCCGTCTTTTCCACCATTACCGTCCCAGACGGTGACCTTGTCGATCTTGATACCCTTGACGGCCTCGACCTGGGTCTTTACAAGTTCAGGCAGCCTGTCGGAAATCATCATGAGAACAGCCTTTTGGGCATCGCCCTCGGCGGCGTTGACCAACTGGGCAAAACCATTTGCCTGCTTGGTGAGAATTTCCAAGGTACCACGGGCCTGGGCCTCCATCTTGGCATAGATGGCATCAGCCTCTCCCTTGGCAGTCCTGCGGAGCTTCTCAGCCTCAGCCTCAGCTTCGATAATGAGCTTCTCCTTGTCGATCTGGGCAGGAACGACGATGTTAGCCTGCTGGGTTGCCTTCTCTCTCTCGGCACGGGCAAGTTCAGCATCACGCTCGCTCTGGTAAGCCTCCTGGAGAGCCTTGGCAGCCTGGACTTTCTCGGCGGCCACTGCGATACGGGCGGCTTCAGCCTCCTTTTCACGACGGGCAGCATCGGAGTTGGCGATTTCGATCTTCGAGGAGTTCTCTCCCTGTACCGCAAGGGCATTGGCAGCCGCTGTCTTGATACGGGTGTCCCTTTGGGTCTCAGCGATACGGATGTCTTTGTCCCTGTCAGCCTCAGCCTTACCGATCTCACCGAAACGGTTCTGTTCAGCAACGCTCTTCTTAGCGTCGTTGATAGCCTTTGCAGCAGCTTCCTTTCCAAGAGCCTCGATGTAGCCGGACTCGTCACGGATGTCGGTGACATTGACGTTGATGAGCTTCAAGCCGATCGTGCGGAGCTCAGCTTCCACGTTTTGGCTGACGGCTGCGAGGAACTTGTCACGGTCTGCATTGATCTCCTCGATGTCCATCGTAGCGATGACGAGACGGAGCTGCCCGAAGAGGATATCGGTAGCGATGTTCTGGATGCTGTCAGTAGAGAGTCCGAGCAGACGCTCTGCAGCGTTGGTCATGCTGTCCGCCTCAGTGGAAATACCGACTGTAAAGCGACAGGGAACGTCAACGCGGATGTTCTGCTTGGAAAGGGCATTGGTCAGGTTGCACTCGATGGATATCGGCTTGAGGTCCAGGAAAGCATAGTCCTGGAATACAGGCCAGATGAATGCTGCACCACCGTGGATGCACCTGGCGGAAGAGATGGAACCGCTCTTGTTCTTCCCGGTCTTACCGTAGATGACCAGGATCTTGTCCGAAGGACAACGCTTGTAACGCCTCAGGATTGCCGCAAAAGTGACAAAGAGGACGAATACGATGATCAGGATGAGAGTAATGTCCATGATTATATTATTTAGATTATTGTAGGAACTATTTCTTCGACAAGGAGAGTGTGGTCGTTGATTACTCCCACGACTTTGATAGGCGAACCAGTCGGGATAGTGTCACCCTCGCAGAGGGCATCATATTCCCTGACGGAATTGTTGATTGTGATCTGGACCTTCCCTTCCCCTTTACGCTCGCCGGGGATGGTAAGATAGACCTTGCCCTCGCACCCGACCGCAGACGCGTGGATGTCGATGTTACCGCTCTGCTGCATGCTGCTCATCCATTTGAAGAGCCACATCACAGCCGCGACAAGGGCAACTCCCACAAGGACCGCCACAAACATCAGAAGGGCATGATTGGGAATCTTTTCATAGAGAAGAACCGATGTCCAGCCAAAGCCCAGGCAGAAATTAACCAGGTTGCGGAAGGTCAGGAGGTTCATGGAAGGATCGACATCGAAAGTGCCGTCTCCTCCGCCCAGATCCACGTCTGCGCTGGTGTCAAAATCAGTGTCGATGCCACCGTCCCCACCTGCTCCTAGGAAGGTCAGGACGGTCTGGATGATGAAGATCAACGAGGCCGAAAGGGTAATAGCCCAGAGGACCTGCATAGTCGTACTAAGGGATGTCCACCATGTGATCATATCGCAAATAATTAGATTGTCTGGAACAAATATAATAAAAATTTATGAAAAACAATAATTATTTCAAAAATTTCATAAATAATTAAAGAGTCTCTTTAATCACATCCTTGACGAGTTTGCAGACAGGATCGGATGAGTCTGAGGAAGCGACCATCACATCCAATGAGAGGGAATGAAGGCTGACTGGCATGGTATGAAGCCCGCTTCCAAGGGCCGTTATTTTCGGCACCAATCCTATATATAAAGGAGAAGAATTGACAAGAGTGCAGACCGAGGAAGATGAATATGTTTCAACGGCCGTCATGGCTCCAATATCTAAAGGCAGATGCCTTGAATAAGGAGACCATACCACGAACCGGCTCCCATCCGGCAATCTGTGGAAATCATCCACATTGGCCAGGGAGGGGTTGGAAGTGATGGCCGAAGCCTCCAGGGTACAAACAAAGGCAGCGCTGTCTTCAATGGAAAGATCTCCTGAATGAATGCGGCACCAGACCCTGACGTCGGAACCGTTGCTTCCGTCATAAGGGACCACCTTGGCAGAAAGGGATGGATTCACGGACAGGAGTCTGGGCATCACTGAAGGAAGGATGGAATCTGCCACCAAACTGTCAGCGGAAATCCTTACTGGTTTCTTTGAGGAAAGTTTACCCTCCGGTCCGAAAACCCGCCCTGCGGCAGAGTACCAGTGAATGATCCTTGAAGCGTACTCCTCAAAGGAAACTCCCGCAGGAGTAAGGGTCACTTCTCCCCTGCTCCTTGTGAACAATTCTACTCCTAGTTCTTTCTCAAGCTCTGCTATGTTCTGGCTGACAGCTGGCTGTGAAATGCCAAGGCTCCTGGCCGCCTTCGTGAAACTATGTTCACTCCTGACGGCCATGAATACCTTAAGCCTGAAATCTTCCAGCATTTGCTATTCGGTTGTTTTGCCGGGCATCTGGACGAATTCTATGAAATTGCCGGAATTGTATAGCCTGGCAGCCGCCTCGCGGATCTCATCCTTGGAAAGGGCTGAAACTGCAGCTTCATATTCCTTGTCATAGTCAATTCCTTTCTTGTAGTACCTGATAAGGGAACTCATCCAATAATTGTTATTGATCCTGCTTTCAGGAATATTCTTCTTGAAGTTCTCTACAGTGCGGGTGAACTGCTCGTCAGTAGGTCCTTCTTCGGCCAGCTTGCGCAATCCGTCCTTTGCCATCGCCTTCAGTTTGTCGGCCATCTCAGGCTTGCACTCGAAGGCTACCTGGAGCATGGAGATAGACTCCGGCTCCCAGCCTGAACTGGCAGAAGAGGAAGCTCCATAGGTACCACCTTCGTCTTCACGCAAGGTATCGACATAGATCTGGTCGAGGACATAACTGACAGCCTTTGCCATCAGGTCATTATGGACAGTGTATGGGCCATAGTCGGAATATACCTGGACCACAGTACTCTTAGGGGTCTCCATGTCTGTGATAATGGTCTTATGTTGATCACCCTTTATGAGTTTAGGGTTGACATCCTTCCAAGGAGTAGCTTTCTTTCCCTTGGGAAGCGAGCCTACATATTTCTCAACCAGAGGCTTGAGGGTAACAGGGTCCACATCACCGGCAATCACCATGATGGCACCTGCAGCATCGGCAAAGATTTTCTTGAAATTCCTGGCGAATACATCAAGGCTTGCCCTGTCGAGAAGTTCCTCAGAGATAAACTCACTCCTGGGATTGCCTCCGTAGATAAAGCTGTTGAGTTCTTTCTGCATCTGGAAGGCAGGGGTTTTCAAAGCGTTGGGAACAACCGCCTTGAGCTGTGAGACTGCATTATCCCACTCCTCCTGGTCGAACCTGGGGTCTGTATATTCAAGATAGACCAACTGGAACGCGGTCTCCAGATCCTTGACGGATGATGACCCTGTGATGCCACTGTATAGGCCGTCGATGTAGGAACCTACATTCACGTTCTTTCCAGACAGCATCTTCGTAACCTCCGTTCCCTTGAACTTGGAGATACCCTGCATCGCGTTGAAAGTAGCATAGATGTTCGACTCAAAGGAAGCCATGTCCTCAGTAGGGATAAGACTCTGTCCACCTGACTTGTAAAGGCTGAAGAGGATCTGATCCTTCTTGTATTCAGTGGGCAGTACCACAACTTTGACTCCGTTCTTGAGGGTCCACTCAGTTGAACCGTACGCCGAGGTCTTGACTTTCTTAACCTTGGAGCCTTTCAGGGTGGATGGATCCATCAGCGGTTCGGTAGCAGTCTCTTCCGCAGGACCCTGGATGTCGGCCTTGGACACATCATCCATGATCTTGAGCAGCTGAGCCCTGTCAGGAGTCTGGATGCCCTCTTTCTCAGGACCGCTGTAGATCACCACGAGGTTGTTTGCTGGTATCAGTTGTGTCAGCATCTGGTTGATCAACTGTGCGTTGATCTGGTCGAGGAAGACCTTGATCAGTTCATACTCGGCCTTTGGCTCCATGTAAGACTGATTGTCGAAGAAGTTGCTGATCAGAGGATGTACGAACTCAGGATTCTTCCTGGTCTCAGCCTCATTGGCGGCTTTTTCATATATCGCAAGGAGATTGTCCTTCGCCCTGGTCACCTCTCCTTCAGTAAATCCGAATCTCTTCATTTTCTCGAGTTCGGTGAAGAAGGATGCAAAACCTCCCGGGATGTTGTTCTCCTTGAGTGAGGCCATCCCCTGCACACCTTCGAACGCCTCGCAGAGCTTGCCTATCCCGAAACCGGCGGCGAGGAACGGAGCATCTGCCTTGGAAGTGATATCGTTGAAACGCTCGGACATCACCATCGAGATAAGGTCCTCAAAAAGATCGATTGAGAAACCAGCCGTGGTGCTGTTCAATGCCTCGTCACGGGCGTCGCTCTCCCAGTACAGGGTGATCTGGGGAACGGTTGTCTCAGGATCGGTAAGGATACCTACTCTCGGCTCGTCGAAGTCAGGCATGGTTATCTTGTCCTTGGCTTTGGGATTCTCTGCCGCAGGGATGTCTGCCCAGGTGCGTTTGATGGCGGCCTCGACCTTATCCACGTCCACATCACCGACGACTACGACCGCCTGCATGTCCGGACGGTACCAGGTGCGGTAGAAATTGACAAGACTCTCAGGCTTGAAGCTCTCCAGGTTCTCCTGGCTTCCGATAAGGGTGCAGGTGGAATACTTGGTGTCACCATAAATATAAGGAAGGGACTTCTCGAACGTCCTCCACTGAGCATTCCTGCGGCTGCGCCTCTCTTCGATGATCACGGGCCTCTCCTTATCAATCTCTTCCGGTTCGTTCAGGACGAAATGGGAATAGTCGTGAAGGATGAGAAGGCAGGTGTCCACCACCCCTTCCCTCACAAGAGGAATATTGTTCAGCATGTACTGCGTCTGGTCGACGCCGGTCGATGCGTTTACATTGCCTCCGAACGAAGCACCGATACTCTGGAGCCAGTCAAGCAGGGCCTTGCCAGGGAAATTCTTTGTACCGTTGAAGCACATGTGCTCAAGGAAGTGGGCCAGGCCGTCCTGGTCCGGAGTCTCCTGGATCGCACCAACGTTGGTAGCAAGATAGAACTCGGCCCTCTGGGCGGGCTTGTCATTATGTCTTATGTAATACGTAAGACCATTGTCAAGTGTTCCCTTCCTTACGGCAGGGTCATTAGGCAACTGCTGTCCCTGGGCTCCGGCCAAGAACGCGGAGGCCGAAAGAAGGGTTGCAGTAAAAAAAACAGTCAGAATCTTATTCATGGATATCTTTATTATTAGAATAGCATTTATTGTATCGCAAACTTAATCAAATATTTTTTAGAATCCAAATAATTTTTACTGTTTTTCGATAATATTTTATCGGAAAAGAAAAATCCCCGACTCCGAGGAGGAGCGGGGACCCGTTGGTTTCTTTACTGTGATTACTCGCCGGGCTGGATGGCACCCATAGGGCAAGCGTCAGCACATGTTCCGCAATCGATGCAGACATCGGGGTCGATGCTATAGACATCTCCCTCGCGGATTGCACCCTGAGGGCACTCTGCTGCGCAAGTTCCGCAAGCAACGCAATCAGTTTCTGAAATCTTGTAAGCCATAATTCCTTTTGTTTTTAATTGGTTTCCTTTCTATGAATCCAGCCTTGCAGCCGTTATCTGACTGCAAAGATAAACGTTAAAATCACAATAACAAACCCCATACCACAAAAACTACCAGGGCGATTCCCACTTTGATGGCCTTCGCCTTCACAAAAGCTCTCTTGCTGTCAGCAAGGAGGGGCAGAGAGGCATGGCCGTCCTGGACTATGGAATTGGCCAGGAGTACGGGGAAAGGAATAACACCACTGGCGAACAGGGTAACGAAGACAAGGTGGGGACCTGATTCAGGGATGAGCCCGACGGCAATCGCAATCAGGATCATTATCGCGGTGTTCCCCTTTACCCATGTCTCAATGTCCACATAATGGAAGAGAGTCCCTATGACCAGAAGGACCAGGAAGGTCCATGTGAACAAGCTAGGGAGATGCTTGCAGACTATGTGTTCCCAAAGATGCTCCCCTACGAAGTGATCCGATGCGAATAACAGGGCTCCCAGGACCACCAGGCTGAGCACTCCGAAAACCCAGTACATCCATTGCTCGCTAAGCAGATTCAGTCCGTCAGGGGTTGGCTCCTCTTCTTCGAGGAGGCCTGAGACCAGGGCTGCTATGAAGACAAGCACACCTATGAACATCACAACCCGTTTCCAGAGAACATTATGCGGAGAATCTTCTTTTCCTTCGTGACTCCCTTCATCGTCATGCAGTTCAAAAGTGTCTTCAAGACGTGTAGGAATGGGTCGGGCGTCCTTCCAAATGCGGTCGACGGCAACTCCGGTCACAATAGCCAGGACCAGGAGGATCAGGAATAACCAGATTGCCTTCCCAGGGAAAAGGGCCAGCATCATGAAGGATTCGTCTCCTGCGGTAGCGATCATCATAGCCAGCAGGGCGCCGAAACTGATCATCCTGTGGGTATAAAGCGAAACTGCAGCGAAACCTCCCACACAGCCCGGAATGGACCCAAGAAGGGCTGAAACGGTAACCTGTGCCAGGCCGGATTTCCTCAGTCCCCTGAATATCCTTCCACGAGACTCGACGTTGAATGACTCAATAAGCATCATCATGACCACCACAAGGCCGGTGATCAGGACAGCACTTCTAAGGGCATCCAATATAACGTCAAGCATTCAGAAAAAGAGGCTATTCAATCCAACCGGTAAGGAAGAGGTTCATTATCGGACGGACTGGAGAATTAGTGGTAAGGGTGAGCACTATCAGGCACTCCCCTTTCGGGAAACCGGAAGTGTCAAGGGAAACTTCCAAGGTGCCCTTTCCACCAGGGGCGACATCCGGGAAGGCCTTTGCCTTAAGATGAGAACTCTCGGAGTCAACCTTATAGACCTTGAAAGGGGTCTTACCCTGGTTCGAAATGGCAAAGGTCCCGTTGACCTTGGTTCCGGACTTTACCTTGCCGAAGGAAAAGGTACTTTCTGATGCCACCGGGATTGGAGCGACATCCCGCTGTTCCTTGGTCCAAGAGGAGAAGTCGTCTTTGGTAAGGGTATATATTCCTATCTTTTTCTTCCCTGCCCCGAGTTCAGGATTGGGGTCTGCCACGAGGGCCTCAGTACCAGGAGCGTCCGTCTTCGAAACTGATGGGGAGACAACCGCATTGTAGGTACGTCCGCCGACTACAGGAGTGGCATAGTAGTAATTCTTACCCCAATGATCACGGTCGGCAGTGACGGTGTAGGTCAGCTTTGCAGTCCCACCCGCCGGGATCGGATTGACGGACAGTTTGAGGGAAAGTCCCTTGCTTACCTCGGAAAACTTCACGTCCAGGGGCCTGGAACTCAGGTTCGCCACTACCATTTCCCCGCTCCTCTGCTGTCCCTGGGAGAGGTTTCCACCCTTGATGTCAACGGATTTGAAACCGAGGCTTCCGAACTTGACCGGGTACATCTCGGCAAGGCTGAGTTTCTTCGAGTGGCTTTCGCCCCTGAGCCGCAAGATAACCGGTTGCTTGGGCTCGGAGAAATTGACAGTCAAAGTCTTGTCAAAAGGATAGGCACCTTCGTCATTCTTGTAGGTGGCCTTTATGGATCCTTTCTCACCAGGCTTAAGAGGCTGTTTGGTCCATTCTACGTCAGTGCATCCGCAGGAGGAAGCCACATGATATATAACCAGGGGCTTATTGCCTACGTTGGTGACTGTAAAAGTGGCTGAAACAGGGCCGTCGGACACCATGATGTCACCGAAGTCGTGGACGGTCTTGTCCAGCTTGACGACTCCCCCGAAAGTGTTATCCTTCTGCGAACCCTGTGCAAGTGCAGAAGGAGTGCCGGCCAGCAGGCATGCGGCCACAAGAAGTACTATTCCGGTTATTCTTTTCATCATGGAGTCCTTTTGAAAAAAGTACTGTTGCAAATACCTTTCCAAACGCAAATTTAGTACATAAAAGATACTTTTTCAAATCCCGCCAAAAGTTCGTAAATTTGTAGGAATATGCAAAACACAGAATATACAGACGCCCATATTAAAACCTTAGAGGGTGTCGAACACATAAGGCGCCGTCCCGGCATGTACATCGGAAGGCTCGGCAACGGAGCCAACCCTGGTGACGGCATCTACGTCCTCCTGAAGGAGATAGTTGACAACTGTATAGACGAATTCTCCGCCGGATTCGGCAACAAGGTCATCATCGACATCCTGGACAAGCAGGTCAGGGTACGGGACTATGGACGTGGAATTCCTCTCGGATCGGTCGTCAAGGCCACCAGCGAGCTCAACACGGGAGGAAAATTCGATGACAAGGTCTTCAAGAAGTCTGTTGGACTCAACGGTGTCGGAACGAAGGCGGTAAATGCCCTTTCAGAAAAATTCTATGTAGAATCCTTCCGCGAAGGAGAGAGTTCCTGGGCAAGCTACGAGCGCGGCCAGCTCATCGGAAGCGGCAAGAAAGAAAAAGTCAACGAGAAAAACGGCACCCTGGTAGTCTTCACTCCGGATGGAGAAATGTTCAATGGTTTCGACTTCAACATGGACTATGTCGAGACCATGGTGAAGAACTATTCCTACCTCAAGAAGGGTCTCACGCTGGTCCTTAACGGAGCTTCCTACAAGTCCGAGAACGGTCTTCTTGACCTGGTCCGTGAAAACATGTCCGAGACGCCCCTATACGAGCCCATCCATCTGGAGGGTGAGGACATCGAGATTGTTCTGACCCACGGCAATTCCTACGGCGAGAACATCTCCTCTTTCGTCAACGGACAGAATACCCGTGACGGCGGAACCCATCTGGCCGCTTTCAGGGAGGCTATAGCGAAGACCCTGAAGGATTATTTCAAGAAGGACTACAAACCAGAGGATTGCCGCCAGGGAATCATCGGAGCCGTCAGCATCCAGATCCAGGAACCCAATTTCGAAGGACAGACCAAGACGAAGCTCGGCTCCACCTACATGTGGGAGAAGTACAAGAACGACGAGCATGGTCCTACCATCCGTTCCTTCATCAACGACTTCGTCGCCAGGAACCTGGACAATTACCTCAGGATCCACCTGGACGTGGTTCCAATCATCGAGAACAAGATAAAGGAATCGCAGGCGGAACGTGAAGAAATCGCCGGAATCCAGAAAAAGACCAGGGAGAGGAACAAGAAGGCCAATGTCTATAACCGAAAGCTCCGCGACTGCCGCTACCATTTCAGTGACAAGCTCCCGAAGGACAAGCAGGACCTTGCCGAACAGACAAGCATATTCATAACCGAGGGTGATTCCGCATCCGGAACCATCACCAAGGTCCGCAATGCCAATTACCAGGCGGTTTTCAGTCTCCGCGGTAAACCCATCAACTGTTACAAGGAGAGCCGCAAGAGGGTGGCCGAGAATGAGGAACTCAACCTCCTTATCTCCGCCCTTGGGGTCGAGGACGACCTGGACAATCTCCGCTACAACAACATCATAGTGGCAACCGATGCCGATGACGACGGAATGCATATAAGGATGCTGGTCCTGACCTTCTTCATGAAGTACTATCCTGACCTCATCCGCCGTGGCCACGTCCACATCCTCCAGACTCCCCTTTTCAGGGTCGCAAACAAGAAGGAGAGACGCTACTGCTACTCGGTTGATGAGAAGGAAAAGGCGATAAGGGCCCTGAAGACCTCTGTACAGATTACCAGGTTCAAGGGTCTGGGAGAAATATCATCCGACGAGTTTGTGGATTTCATCGGTGAGAACATGAGGCTTGACCTCGTTAAGCTTTCAGACGAGGAATCTATCTCGGACATCATGGAATTCTACATGGGAGACAACACGATCGACCGTCAGAATTTCATCAGGGCTAACCTAAAGTCCGAGGAAGAACTTGAAGACGTCAACATTTAATCCAGGAAGAGATGTCACGTTGGGGAAATTTCTGCGGATGGCTTTTGAAAAAGATGGGTTGGACCACTGTCGGAGGTCCCGTCCCTGAGGATAAGGCTGTCATACTCGGTGTCCCACACACTTCGGCCATGGATTTTGTGGTCTCCTACCTCTTTTACACCCAATTCGATTCCCAGAAGGCAAGGGTCATGATAAAGAAGGAGTTCTTCTTCTGGCCGATAGGAGGACTTCTCCGGTCGATGGGTGCAGTCCCGGTAGACAGGAGCAATGCCTCAGCCATGGTCAAAAGTCTCATCGACCAGATGGAAGGTGAGAAATCCTTCATCCTGGCAATAGCGCCCGAAGGTACCCGCAAGCCGGTAAAGAAGTGGAAGACGGGATACCACCTTATTGCCAAGGCAGTGGGTTGTTCCTGCTATCTCGGCTACTTCGACTGGGGCAGGAAGAGGGTCAGCATAGGTGAGAAAGTTGAGCTCACGGATGATGCCAGGGCGGATACCGACAGGATCCAGGCCCTATACGAGCAGATGCACCTCCAGGGGAAGCATCCAGAAGGATACATCACTCATTAAAAAGGCAACCACATGTCAATTAAAGGCTTACTCAAGCAAAGCAGGGAGAATTATGTAACCACCCTCTCGAAACTTTTCGAGATGTCTACGGACACCTTTGCCCACAGGCCTCTCTCCCAATTCGTAAACGGGGGCCAGGAATATACCTACGAGACTTTCAAGCATAAATGCCTGGAGCTTTCCCATCGTTTCAACAGGTTCGGAATCAGCGCCGGAGACAAGGTGGCGATCCTTTCCAACAACATGCCTAACTGGACGGTGGCAATGTTCTCCTGCGTACCCTTCGGAAGGGTCACTGTCCCGATCCTGCCGGATTCATCAGAAAGCGAGGTAAGCAATATCCTTATACATTCGGGGTGCAAGGCCATATTCATTTCAAAAAGGCTCTTGAAGAAGTTGTCTGATGAAGTCAAGGACAGACTTACCCTTGTCATCGACATCGAGACCTTCGAATTCATAAAGAAGGACGACCATGCTTTTACCTGCGAGGGTCATTCCTCCGAGCCTCAGGCCGATGACTTGGCATCCATCATCTATACATCCGGAACTTCCGGGAATGCAAAGGGAGTAATGCTCAGCCACAGGAACTTCTGCCAGAACATCATAGCCGCCTTCCACGCCCAGCCGGCCGGGAAGAAGGACAGATGGCTGTCAATCCTGCCCATGTCCCACACTTATGAGATGGCTTTCAGCGTACTCTATCCCCTGTTTGTCGGAGGATGCGTTTACTACATCAAAAAACCGCCGACACCTTCAATCCTGCTTGAAGCGATGAAAAAGGTACGGCCGACGATTATGTGTGCAGTACCTCTCATCATCGAGAAAATATACAGGAACAGCGTTGTCCCTACCATTGAGAAAAGCCGGACTCTCTCCTGGATGCAGAAGAAGATGCCCAGGGTCCTTTACTGGCTGGTCGGAAGGAAGATATACAACTCTTTCGGAGGCAAGTTGAAATTCTTCGGCATAGGCGGGTCCAAGCTCGACTCCACCGTGGAGGAATTCCTCAACAAGGCTCATTTCCCCTATGCCATCGGCTATGGACTAACCGAGACCGCTCCCCTCATCACCAATGCCTGCGTGGGCAAGACAGTGGTTGGCTCCATCGGTGTACCAGCCTACAATGTGGAAGTCAGGCTTCAGAATGTGGATCCTGAAACCGGCGAGGGAGAAATCGTCGCGAAGGGTGACAATGTAATGCTGGGCTATTACCGTGATCCTGAACGCACCAGGGCTGCACTCACTGACGATGGCTGGTTCCGCACCAATGACCTGGCATGCATGGATTCAAAGGGCAGGTACTACATCAAAGGACGTTTGGGCAACATGATAGTAGGTCCTTCCGGAGAGAACATCTATCCGGAGGAAATCGAGCAGGTTATCAACAACATGCGAGGAGTCAACGAATCTCTGGTTATCCAGAGGGACGGTAAACTGGTTGCCCTGGTGAAGTTTGACGAAAAAGTCATTGACTGGGGGGTCATCGAAAAGGAGGAAAAGTTCTTCGAGAACATCGAGTCCTGGAAGAAGGCCGTCATGGATTATGTCAACAAGCGGGTCAGCAAGCAGTCCAACATCGGAGAGGTGGACGTGATGAAGGAAGACTTCGAGAAGACCGCCACCCAGAAGATCCGACGTTTCAAGTACAAATTCTTCAAACCGGAGGACGGAAAACCCTCGGACAACACCAAGTCTGGAGACTCGATTACGTAACAGCCCGAATGTACCGCCATGAATCTTTGGCTTTCAGGCCAAAGAATGGCTGCTTATTTATCATGGAATACGGGAGCCGGGGAAACAGATGAAGGAGTACCGCTACCAATGACAGGCCAGCCGTCCTCATCCCAGTAGACCCTGTCGAGCAGCAGGCATCGTCCGTTGTAGTCATTGCCCTTCCAGTAGGCATGATAAAGGATCCAGTCATTTCCGGCATCATCGGTAATGATGTTGGAATTGTGTCCTGGACCTACGAAGGTTTTGTCATCAGACGACCTGAGGATCTGGGTGTCGTAAGGGACAAGGTCATGGATCATGGACTGACCGTCCTTTGTGTAGAATGGCCCATGGGGGAACTTTGAGCGTCCGACTGCAACATGATAATCGCTGTCCACACCATGACAGCAACGCCCCTCGGACACGAAAAGGTAGACGTAACCATCGCGAACATGTGCATAGACTCCTTCCTGGTCGTTCCCCGCCACCTTCAATGGTTCGGAACGGGTGTTGACGGAAAGTGCGTCGTCTGTCATCTGGACTATGAAGATCCCGCTGCCACTATAGACACTTCCCCAGTACATGTATTTCTTTCCCTTCCATTCGAAAAGATTCGGATCGATTGAATTGACGACTCCCGTGTTTTCATAGCTGATGATCATTCCATGGTCTTCGAAAGGACCGGTTGGGGAATCTGACGTAGCTACACCCGTCGCCCTGGGAGCATGTGAATCAGGGGTCCCGGTCCAGGATCCGCCTCCAAGTGCATAATAAAGATAATACCGTCCGTCAACGAAATGGACGTCCGGGGCCCAGGTCCTGTAGCCTGGACGCCAATCAGGCATGTTACCGGCGAAAGCATCCGCCACGAACTCCCAGTCCACCAGGTTCTTGGAACGATAGACCGGAATGTAGGCCAATCCTCCTGTCAGAGTCGAGGACGTGAGTGTTGAATAAACGTAGAAATAGCCGTCACGTTCCCTGTTGTCGAGGACATATGGATCCGGGCAGTTCTCCTTGATGACAGGATTCTCGTAAGTCGCGACAGGGGCCTCAGGCCGCCCGGAATTGCACGAAAGGGCGGACAGGGCCAGGCACATGGGAATAAGGATTCGGCAGATAGACTTCATGATATTATGCGGTTTTAACGCAATATAATAAAAAAACGGTCACCGTTCAAGACAGCGACCGTTAATTCAAAGACAAGTAATCCTCTTAAGCCTCAGCCTCGACGATGAACTTGACGGCGGCCTTGACTGCCTTGTAGCACTTGACCGTTCCTTCGTACTCACCAAGGGCCTTGATGTCCTCGGGAATAGTGATGTTCTTCTTCTCGACCTCGATACCGACGGCCTTGAGAGCCTCTTCGATCTGGGCGGTAGTAACCGAACCGTAGATCTTACCGCTTTCGCTGACCTTGACAGCAACCTTTACGGGAGCAGCCTCGATCTTTGCTGCGAGAGCCTCTGCATCGGCGACCAGTTTAGCCTCCTTGTGAGCCCTCTGGCGCTTGGTCTCCTCGAGCTGCTTAAGAGCAGACGGAGTAGCGACAGTGGCGAATCCCTGGGGAATCAGGTAATTCTGAGCGTAACCACCCTTTACTTCTACCACATCACCGGCCTCGCCGAGATTGGCAACTTCTTTCTTCAAAATGATCTTCATGATTGCGCTCTCCTATTATTTAAGAAGGTCGGTAACATACGGAAGCAGAGCGAGGGAACGTGCCCTCTTTACAGCCTGGGCGACCTTCCTCTGGAACTTGAGGGAAGTACCGGTGATTCGGCGGGGAAGGATTTTTCCCTGCTCGTTGAGGAACTTCTTGAGGAACTCAGGATCCTTGTAATCGACATATTTGATACCTGCCTTCTTGAAACGGCAGTACTTCTTCTTTCTGACCTCAACTGTAGGAGGGTTCAGATAGCGGATTCCAGCATTCTGTGCGTCATTCTGTGCCATAGTGATTTCCTCCTGTGTTTTTAAGCGTTTTCTTCTTCATTTGCCTCGGCCGCAGTAACGGGCTCCTCATAATCGGGCTCTTCGACCTGGGGTTCTTCTACCTTGGGGGCTTCTGCCTTGGGAGCAGTGGCCTTGTTCCTGTTCTCCCTGCGATGCTCTGCGTAAGCAACTGCATCCTTGTCGAGGGCGACGGTAAGGAACCTGATGATCCGCTCGTCACGGAAATACTGGGTCTCGAGGACCTCAACGAAAGAGGGATCAGCCTGGAACTGGATAAGATAATAGAAGCCGGAGGTCTTGTGCTGGATCGGATAGGCCAGCTGGCGGAGGCCCCAGTCTTCTTCGTACACGACCTCACCACCATTGTCAGTGATGAGCTTG
>JAGCWD010000047.1 GCA_017962025.1 Bacteroidales bacterium | reverse complement strand
GCACCCACACCAACGAACATCTCGACGAAGTCAGATCCTGAAATGGAGAAGAATGGAACATTCGCCTCACCTGCGACTGCTTTTGCGAGAAGGGTCTTACCGGTCCCGGGAGGACCGACGAGAAGTGCACCTTTGGGAATCTTACCTCCTAGGGATGTATATTTCTGAGGATTCTTGAGGAAATCCACGATCTCCATCACCTCTTCCTTCGCACCGTAGAGTCCGGCAACATCCTTGAAATTGACATTCACCTTGTCCTTGTCGGCAAGTTTGCCAGTGGATTTCCCTACGCTGAATATTCCGCCACCGGGGCCGCCAGGTCCTCCGCCCATGTTCTTGTTGAAACTGCGGAACATCCAGACATACATGAGGATGAGCAGTATGGGGAATATCATCCATTCGAGGATGTCGGCCCATGCATGGCTTTCATTCTCCATCACTATCTTGACCTGGTCATCGGCTGAAAGCTGTCCGTTAAGCTCACCGAATTCCTTCTCAGCATCGAACTTGTCAGAAACCAGGAAGATAAAATGAGGTGAGGAGGTTGGCACCTTGCCTCCGAACTTGTCAGAATACTTTGCCAGACGGTCAGGCCTGATTGTTATGTCTCCCTTGAAATTGTTGCGGACATACCGGATCTCCTTTATGTCTCCGGTCTGGAAGATTTCCTTTACCTCGGCCCATTCAATCTTCTGGAGATTGGCACCGCTGTTGTTAAGAAGCAACCATCCTATCCCGAAAACCAAAAGGAGATAGATCCAGGAAAAGTTGAACCGCACGCGGTAGACCTTTCTCTTAGGTTCGTTGTTATCGTTATTCTGCATCTTTTGTCGTCTTTCTTGTTTTTGGCCGGTCCTTATAGGTCTTCTGCGGAGCATCTGCCCAGAGATCCTCCAGCCTGTAGAACTGCCTGTACTCGGTCAGGAAAATGTGGGCGACGATATCCCCATAGTCAAGGATAATCCAGAAGTTATTCTCCATTCCCTGAGTACGGAAGGGCTTGCGTCCGAGCTCTCGCATTTTTTCGATGACGTTGTCGGCTATGGCATTGACATTGGTCGTTGAATCGGCGTTGCAGATCATGAAATGGTCGGTTATGGCTGTACCCAGGGTCCTAAGGTCAATTCCTACGACATTCTGGGCCTTCTTGTCGAGCATAGCATCGGCCATCACTCTCAGATCGTGTGTAATCATTTTAATAAACTTTGCTAATTTTGCATTAACCTAATTTGACAAATATAATAAAAATAAGACAATTATCTAGCCAATGACAAAGCAGTTGCCAATACGGTGGCTTGAAGAGACAGATTCGACCCAGAACGAGCTTGCAAGGCATATTTCCGATTATGACAATCTGTCAGTAGTAGCTGCCCGGTACCAGACAGCAGGAAGGGGCCAGCGAGGAAATTCCTGGGTTGCGGCTAAGGGAGAGAACCTTACTTTCTCGATGCTCCTGAAATTCGGGCAAGGCAGAATTCCCTATCTGGATTCCGGAGATCAGTTCAAAATAACAAGGGCAGCCACCCTTGGGGTCCTATCTTATCTTCACGAAAAAGGTATCCCATGCAAGATCAAGTGGCCTAATGACATCTATTACCGGAACCGTAAAATATGCGGCATGCTCATAGAGAATGTCCTTGATGGCAGGTCCCTGAAGCACAGCATAATCGGAATCGGGCTTAACCTTAACCAGAAAGCATTCCCTGCTGAACTGGTAAACCCGGTATCGATGTCTTTGTTAACTGGGATTGATTATGATCCGGAAAAAGAAATGGAGATTCTCTATAGCAATCTGACTACGGCCTTTTCACTGTATCTTGCTCCAGGATCCGACTCCTCCATCTACGAAGAAAATCTCTATCGCATGGGAGAGTTCCATGAATATGTCCGCTGCTCGGACGGTACTACTTTCGAGGCCAGGATTATCGGAGTAAATAAACTTGGACAGCTTCAGGTCCAAAACAAAAAAGGCGAACGTGAAACATTCGCCTTCAAAGAGATAAGCTATATTATCTAAACTCTCATTTCAGCAATGGCCATCGCCGGATCCTCTGCCTTGAAGACAGAACTCCCGGCAACCAGGATCGTGGCACCGGCTTCGGATAGCACCCTTGCATTAGATGAGGATACACCACCATCGACCTCGATGTCTTTGCATACTCCCCTCCTATCCATCTCCGCTTTCAATACTGCAATCCTTTCAATCGAATCTTCGATGAATCTCTGTCCTCCGAATCCAGCGAAAACCGACATGACCAGGAAGAAATCGACTTCTTCAATATAAGGGAAGAGTCTTTCCACAGGGATGTCAGGATTAATTGCCAAGCCGGCCCTTGCTCCACTCTCATGGATCAATGAAACGTATTCAGAGACCCCCTTTCCTGCAAGGTCGGCCGCTTCAAGGTGGAAACTGATGTATGAGGCACCTGCCTTTGCAAACCGCTCGATGTACTTGTCGGGATTGACAATCATGAGGTGAACATCCATGGGGATCTCGGCAATGGGAGCCACGGCGTCCATTATCGGGAAACCGAAGGAAAGGTTTGGCACGAGACTTCCGTCCATCACGTCGAAATGGAGGAGATCGGCATGTTCGTTGAGCATCCTGATGTCTTTTTCAAGATGCAGGAAGTCTCCGGCCAGTATTGAAGGGGCTATCTTGACCATTGTCAACTGAATGATGTAACGACGTCTATGAGATGTTCTGTGAACTTGTCCAAAGATGCCAGTTCCATCTTTTCTCCTGGAGCATGAACGCCGCGAAGCGTGGGGCCGAAGGAAATCATGTCCAAGTCACCGAACTTTTCGCCGAAGAGTCCGCATTCCAGACCTGCATGGATTGCTTTCACTTCGGGCTCGCATCCGAATAGTTTCTTATAAGAATCCACGCAAACCTGAAGGATCTTAGAGTCGAGGTTCGGTTTCCATCCAGGATACTCCGAAACATGTTCAACCTCGGCGCCAGCCTGGATAAAATTGGCCTCGACCTTGGACGCTATCATTTTCCGCTGTGAAGTGACCGAACTTCTCTGGCTTGTGACGATTTCGATCTCACCCTGCTTCATCATGCGTACTGATGCGAGGTTATTTGATGTTTCAACAAGGTCAGGGATGTCCTGGCTCATGGCTTCCACACCGTGAGGGCAGGTAAAGAGTGAACTTATCAGACGCCCAGCCACATCCGAGTTGACCGGTTTCTCCGTGCAGCGATATGGCTTGCCGCTGACCTGCACTCCTGGATCGGTCTTGGAGAATTCCACTTTCAGTTCTTCACCGAATTCCTTGAACCGGCTGACAGTTGCATCCCGGTCAGGTACAGCAACGATTGCATGGCATTCACGTGCGATCGCATTGTGCTTGTTGCCTCCTGTGATCATTATCAACTGCATTCCATGCTTGTACTCAGAGTAAAGGAAACGTGCCATCTGCTGAATAGTGTTGGCTCTCCCCTTGTTTATGTCATCCCCGCTATGGCCTCCTATTGCGCCTCCGATCTCAAGGCGGACAGGGGCATAACCAGGAGCCAGGTCTTCGTGCTCATAGCAGAAATGCGCAATCGTGTTTATTCCGCCGGCACAACCGATGAACATCTGTCCCTCATCTTCGGAATCCAGGTTGATCAGGGTCCTCCCTGTAAAGAACCCGGGTTCCATGGCGAAAGCCCCGTCCATCCCTGTCTCCTCCGAAATTGTGAACACGCATTCTATCCTGCCCATAGGAAGGTCGCTCTCCAACAGGGCAAGCATGGCAGCAACTCCAATTCCGTCATCTGCACCGAGAGTGGTCTCCTTGGCAATCATCCAACCATTCTCGATAACGTAGCTTATGGGGTCCTTCAGAAAATCGTGATTCACTCCTGCAAGCTTCTCGCAAACCATGTCCTGATGCCCTTGAAGTACCAGGGTGGGTACATGTTCCTTGCCCGGAGAAGCGGGCCTTGCAATGCATACATTCCCGATCAGGTCAGTTTTACATTCGAGATTCCTTTCTTTGGCGAACTGCTGAAGAAATGCAGTCATGGGCTCTTCATGACCCGATTCCCTGGGGATACGGGTTATCTCCTTGAAGATTTCAAGTACTTTGGATGAATTCATTGTAATACCTGTATTAGCGCGCTACAGGTACAATCATTCTTTCAATGTCGGAAACGTATTGCCTGAACATCTTGTCAGTGGACATCAGATCCGACACGGTATTGCAAGCATGAAGCACCGTAGCGTGGTCTTTTCCTCCTAATTCCATGCCAATGGTGGACAGCGAACAACCCCCTATCAGGTTGCGGCTCATGTACATCGCTATCTGTCTGGCCTGAACGATCTGCCTCTTGCGGGATTTCGAGAGAAGTGTCTCACGGGTGATGTTGAAATAATCGCACACCACTTCCTGGACCTTGTCGATGGTAACCTCGTTCTGCTCTTCAGATACAATGTTTCCAGTCACCCTTTCAGCAAGTTCCTTGGTCACTTCTTCATGGCAAAGGGTTGCACTGGCGATGAGGGAGATCAACGCTCCTTCGAGTTCCCTGAAGTTTGAGCGGATCTTGTTTGCCAGAAGGTCTAGCACCTCTTCGCTCACCGTGACTCCTTCACGTACGCACCTAGCCTTGAGCATTGCAAGCCTGGTGTCATGGTCAGGCTTGGAAAGCTCTACGGAAAGTCCCCACTTGAAACGGGAGAGAAGCCTCTCCTCGAAATTCATCAAGTCAACAGGAGCCCGGTCAGATGTGAAGACCAGCTGCTTGCCGGACTGATGGAGATGATTGAATATGTTGAAGAAGGCATTCTGCGATGCTGGACCGATAAGCTCCTGGATGTCATCCACGACCAACACGTCAATTCTCATGTAATAGGCCATGAAGTCTGCCAGCTTGTTCTGGTGGACAGCATTCATGTACTGAGTCTTGAACTCGTTGCCGGTGACATATAGAACAATGAGGTCAGGATAGGCGTCATGGATGGCAATACCGATAGCCTGGGCGAGGTGGGTCTTACCGAGACCGGGACCACCAAAGATGAACAGAGGGTTGAAGGGAGTCTTGCCAGGCTTGTCAGAGATGCTGATGCCGGCATTGATCCCCATTTTGTTGCACTCCCCCTTCACCATGTTGTCGAAGCAATAGGCCGGATTGAGCCTCGGGTTGATCTTTACCTTCTGGAGGCCAGGGAAAACGAAAGGCCCCGGATTGCTGGATGCCTGGAATGTACTGAGCATGACAGGCTTGTTTTCCGGCACGTTGCTGTGAGAAGCGGTAAAGACCATAGCGCTCTCATTCTTTACTGGATGTATCCTGTAAAGAAGTTTGGCATCCTGACCGATCACCCTCCGCAAAGTCATCTTTATTATCGGAAGATAGGCATCCTCCAGATAGCTCCTGAAGAAATCAGTCGGCACTTCAACAGTAAGGGTCGATCCGACGAGGGAAATAGGGACAATGGTCTTGAACCAGACATTGAACTGCTTCGGATCGACGTTCTGTTCGAAGATCCGAAGACACTCATTCCATATGGAAATATGCCTTTCCAGTTCAGCCATTATCGTATTGCTCGAGATTATCTTTCGGGAGCAGAGACTCCCTTGCTTTGTGTGTGCAAAATTGGGGGAAAAAATATTTATAAAAAATCTTTTTTATTATTGTTTTTGATTTTTATTTTCCCTATAATATAGAAACGAACTCCAATTTTAGCGATTTTATAATTGCTTAATTATCAAGCAAATATTACACAAGTATAGCGTAATAGCGACGAGAATAAGCGATTATAAATTATAATTATTCTAAAATAATGAAATAAGGATTTTTCTCCATTTGACAAGCCTGCAAAAGGGAAAAATCGCTATTGGAATCTTGCACTAATTCCATTCTCAACCTTTACAAGGAAAGAATCAGGAAAAGACTTTTTCAGGAGTTCATAATTTGCCTTGGCCTCCTCAAGATTATTTGAACAGCCAACGTAGTACTTGAACAACTTTCCATTCCGGCTGCTCTTGAACTCATTCCCTTTGAAAAATGGATCTCCCTGCTTCATCTCCTTGGATGAAACAAGAACCTGCGTACCATAGAAGATGTCACTCTCAACAACGGGTGCAGATGTCTCTACTTTTGCAGATTGCTCTACTTTTATAGTGTCAGCCTCCGGCGTTTGCTCCCTTACAGTGGTGGTCACACTTCCGTCATATTCCTTCTTGTATGCCTTGAAGGCATCGAACAGGTCAGAAGCTATCTTATCCCTTCCCTTTTCAGTTATGAGAACTTCACGGTCCGCCGGATTTGACATGAAACCGCATTCGACAAGCACAGCCGGCATTGCAGTCCTCCAGAGTACATAGAACGGGTCTTGCGAAATGCCTCTGCTGTTCTTGATCGCACCGCCCTTCATCTCCCTGTCCACGAATTGGGCGAACTTGAAACTCTGTTCCAGGAAGGCGTTCTGCATGAGGTTCATGAATATATATGACTCCGGGTCATTAGGATTGAACCCCTCGTACTTTGTCGTATAGTTGTCCTCCATCGTGATAACGGCATTCTCCCTCCGTACCACGTCCATGTTGCCAGCGTAAAGATCCTTGTTCCGGCTGGTGTATTGGCCGAGGATGTGGACGGAATAGCCGTTGGGTCCGCTTCTCTTCCCATCCACGGAATTGATATGGATAGATATGAAGAGATTGGCCTTGTTCCGGTTGGCAATGTCTGCCCTCCCTTGCAACTCCACAAACTTGTCGTCTTTCCTGGTCATAATGACCTTGACATCCGGATAGGCGGTACTTATCTTTCCGGAAAGCCGCTTGGCTATGTCCAGTACAACTGTCTTCTCCATGGTCTTTCCGCTAGGACTTATACAACCGGCATCCTTTCCGCCATGGCCGGGGTCAATGACGACTGTGGTGAGCTTGATAGGAGAAGGACTCCCCTGTCCGTAGACCTGGAAGGCTGCGGAGGAAATGGCCACTGTCAATAGTACGGCAAGAAAATTGCGAAGGATATCCAAAATATGTCGTATATTTGTTGATTGCAAATTTATAAATAAAATTGCATTTCAGGAAGCATACATACACTATTATCCTAGTGGTGCTGGTTGCAGCTTTCACAGGTTTCTCCATGTTCGGACAGAATCCCCGGAGAGACCGTCGTCAAAGGAGGGCTGCATCATCAGAGGTAGTGCAGGACACCACTAAGCCACAGCTTCCTGACTCACTTTTGGCGAGGAGGGATTCTATATTTGCAGCTGATTCTGCATCCCGTGCTGATTCCCTCGACCTTCTTAAAAAGAGTTCCATTTCCAAACCGGCGTTTTCAGCCGCAAAAGACTCCTCCAGGCAGGTATTCGTCGACGGTCAGCGTAAGATGTTCTATTGGGGCGATGTGGAAGTCTCCTACGAGAACATAAAGCTCCAGGCCGACTACATGGAGTACGATATGAACACCGGGACAGTCTTCGCCCGTGGCACCTACGATTCCCTTGCCCATGAATGGAAAGGCCAGCCTGTAATGACCCAGGGTGACCAGACCTTCAACATGGAGGAGATCCGCTACAACTTCAATTCCCGCAAAGCCAGGATCACCAACATGATTACAAAGGAGGATGATGGAATACTCCACGGGCAGAACATAAAGATGCTCCCTGACAAGTCCATCAACATTACTCATGGAAAATACACTGTTTGTGACCTTGAGCATCCGCATTACTATCTCAAGCTTTCTTCAGCCAAGGTGGTAACCAAACCCTCCCAGAAAACAGTGTTCGGTCCCGCCCATCTGGTCGTAGAAGACGTTGACCTTCCTTTCATCGCAATTCCCTTCGGATTCATACCCAAACGTCCGGAAAGGGCTACAGGTCTTCTGATGCCTTCGTTTGGAGAGGAAAATGCCCGTGGTTTCTACATGAGGGATGCCGGGATGTACTTCGTAATTGGTGACTACTTCGACTTTTCCGTCACAGGAGACTACTACACACTTGGTTCCTGGGCTGCCGACATCAATTCCAGGTACATGGTGAAATACAAGTTCTCCGGCAACCTGGGACTGAACTATTCCGTTGACCAGACCGGAGAGAAAGGAAGTACCGACTTTTTCCAGAGCAAGAACTTCGGAGTGAAGTGGTCCCATTCACAGGATGCGAAGGCGCATCCTGGTCAGTCATTCTCCGCGTCGGTCAATTTCTCCAGTCCATCCAACAGCCGGTATAATTCGAGATCCATAGACGATGCCCTCCAGAACCAGATTTCCTCTTCTATCTCGTTCGGAAAGAACTGGAATGGCAGATTCAACCTTTCCATCAACGCTCTTCATAGTCAGAATTCCAGGGACAGTTCGTACTCTTTCACTCTCCCGAATATCACATTCTCGGTTTCCAGGTTCTATCCTTTCAAGATTAAGAACAGGGTCGGCAAAGAGAGATTCTACGAGAAGTTCTCCCTCGCCTACAATACCTCGCTTCAGAACAAGATCGGCTTCAAGGCTTCCGAATTCGGCGAACCCGGGCTCCTCGACAAGTTCAGCAACGGAATGGCCCACAACTTCACCATCGGCCTTCCCGATTTCACCCTTCTGAACTACCTGAACGTCACTCCTTCCGTAAGTTACGGAATGAACTGGTTCTTCAGGCAGAGCGAAGCCTACTTCGATCCCGAGACAAACAGTGTCCTGACCAGGATGGGATCCCCTTTCAGCCATTTCGGAACCACCCACACATATTCAGGTGCCGTCTCGATGAGCACCCGTATCTACGGAATGTTCAACTTCGGGAAGTACAACAAGATTCAGGCAGTCCGTCACGTCATCTCCCCCAGCATCAGCATGAGTTTCAGTCCGGAGAAAGGCAAGGCTTTCAACGGGTGGAGGTCCCTTGAATATATTGACACCCTGGGGACCAAGAAGACATATGACTATAACATATACCAGGGACAGATCAACTCCTACCCGGGGAAGGGCCGTTCTGCCACTATGAGCCTCAATATCGGGAACAACCTGGAGGCCAAGGTCCGGGATGCCAAGGACACTACCGGCACGGGGTCCAAGAAAGTTAAGATCCTCGATCAGTTCAATATCCACACAGGTTACAATTTCCTGGCAGACTCCCTAAGGATGAGTAATGTGGGCATATCGATGTCCACATCTGTCTTCGGAAAGCTTGGAATAAACGGAAACATGAATTTCGATCCCTATGCAATCAATGAACAGGGAAAGAGAATCAACCAGTATAACCTGGTCAGGAACGGTGTTCCTCTGAGGCTCACTAATTTCAGCGCCTCCACTTCCTATTCCATCTCCGGCAAGGGAACGACAAAGGGGGATGACGGTAGCAAGGGAGGTGGCCAGAGTCCCGCAGACTACTACCGCAGGATTTACTATCATCCGGTTACAGGAGAGTATATTCCCGGAGGATGGCTCTATTATACCAATCCAAACGTGCCTTGGAGCGTGAACTTCAACTACTCCCTCTCCATGAGCCGATCCTACAGCTTTACCAATAACCAACTGATAAAGAAAGACAGGTACACCCAGACCCTGGGAATATCCGGCAACATCCAGCTCACTCCGAAAATGTCCGTCCAGGCGCAGACCGGTTGGGATTTCGTGGCTATGAAGATGACCACCTCACAGATGTCGTTCAGATATGACCTTCACTGCTTCAACATCGCTGTGTCCTGGGTCCCTTCCGGAATGTACCAGTCCTATTCATTCCTTATCTCTGCCAATGCCGCCGCTCTTGCCGACCTTCTCAGGTTCAAGAAAAGCACCAGCTACTGGGATAGATAGTTTTGGTATTTTTATTAATAATTGGTATATTTGCGGTGCCCAAAAGGCACTTTATGGAAACTTCACCCTTTCATTAATTGAAATAATCCCTTTTATGCCATACAGTTTATTCGAACTCACTCAGATGAGCAGAGAGCAACTTGAAAGTGTTGCTCAGGACTATCAAATCAAGAATGCAAAGAAATTGACTGATGAAAACCTGTCGTTTGCCATTCTGGATGCACAGGCAACCGCTGCTTCCTTGAAGCCTATCGAAAGACCCAAGACCAAGCGTGGACGTCCCCGCAAGGCCGAGGCCCAGCCAAAGGCTGAACCTTCAAAGGAAGTCAATGAAACTGCGGAAGCACCCAAGCCCAAGCGCAGTTCGAAACCGAAGGCAAAACCCGTAAAGCCGGCCGAGGAACCTGAAAAGGCTGCACCTGCCGTTTCCGCTGATGCTCCGGTCGATGAACCTAAAAGCGAGGCTCCTGCTGCAAATAAGACCGCATCCAAGAGAGGCCGTAAACCCAAGGCTAAGGTTCAGGAACAGGCTACTGCTGAGAAAGTCGCCCAGCCGGTCGAAGAGATTAAGCCACAGGAACCGGTCAACGAGAATCAAGAGCCGAAGCCAGCTGAAAAGCCGGTCAATGGCAAGGAATTCATTCATCAGCTTTTCGATGACCTGAAGGACGATCCCGCAGCCCAGTCAGATAGGAATAATTTCGGAGGCAAGAAACAGAAGAACACATTCGGCAACCAGCAGAATTTCCAGAACAACCAGAATAACCAGAAACCCAAACCACCGGTCATTGAATTCGAAGGAACGGTAGAGGCTACAGGTGTACTGGAAATAATGCCTGACGGCTATGGATTCCTCCGTTCATCAGACTATAACTATCTGAATTCCCCCGACGACATCTATGTCAGCCAGGGCCAGATCAAGGTCAATGCCCTCAAATCCGGCGACACGGTGACTGGTGAGATCCGTCCTCCGAAGGAGGGTGACAAGTATTTCCCTCTTGTCAAGATCAAGTACATCAACGGTCGTACCCCTGACTATATCCGCGACAGGGTTCCCTTTGACTTCCTCACTCCCCTCTTCCCCGACGAGAAGTTCAACCTTCTCGGGCATGGGCATCAGAACGATGTTTCCTGCCGTATTGTGGACATGTTCACCCCTATCGGCAAAGGCCAGAGAGGATTGATCGTCTCTCAGCCTAAGACTGGCAAGACCATGTTGCTGAAGTCTATCGCCAACGCGATAGCAGACAATCATCCTGAGGTTTATGAGATCGTCCTCCTAATCGATGAGCGTCCGGAGGAGGTCACTGACATGAGCCGCAGCGTTAAGGCTGAGGTCGTCGCCTCCACCTTTGACGAACCCGCTGAGAGGCATGTAAAAGTGGCCAATATGGTCCTTGAAAAAGCCCGCAGGCTCGTTGAGTGCGGCCACGACGTGGTTATCCTTCTCGATTCCATTACAAGGCTTGCACGTGCGTACAACACAGTCCAGCCGGCCTCCGGCAAGGTACTTACCGGAGGTGTTGATGCCAATGCCCTCCAAAAGCCGAAGAGGTTCTTCGGAGCTGCCAGGAACATCGAAGGCGGCGGATCCCTGACGATTCTTGCAACTGCACTCACTGAGACCGGCTCAAAGATGGATGACGTCATTTTTGAAGAGTTCAAAGGAACCGGCAACATGGAACTCCAGCTCGACAGGACCCTGGCCAACAGGAGGATATTCCCAGCCGTCAATGTGGTTCTTTCCAGTACCAGGCGTGACGACCTGCTCTATAGTCGTGACGTTGCGAACAGGATATGGATCCTGCGCAAGCTTCTTGCCGACATGAACCCCACGGAGGCGATGAACTTCATGCTCCAGCTGATGGACGAGTACAAGACCAACGAGTCCTTGCTCGACAACATGAACAAGGTCTCGCCACGCGAAGCAAAATTCTACGATTCTTACTAGTACTGATCCCAGGATTTTA
Organism: Bacteroidales bacterium; assembly: GCA_017962025.1. Lineage (GTDB taxonomy): Bacteria > Bacteroidota > Bacteroidia > Bacteroidales > UBA932 > Cryptobacteroides. The sequence goes on along the minus strand of JAGCWD010000047.1, from coordinate 7,114 downwards.
TCTGGATTTCATCCAGGCTCGTATTGCAGAACGAGCGGATGAAAGCGGTAGCAAGACGAGCGTTTGTAAAGAGCGGAACATTGAAATCGATGGCCGCTCTTCTTATTTTGTAGCCGTTGGAAAGTTCCAATTCACTGAAATCCTTCGGGATGTTGATAACCATGTCAACCTCCTTGTTCTGGATCATTTCCACGGCCGGTTTGAACCTTCCCCTGAAATTCGGCTTGTCGCACTCACTTGGCCATAACACCTTGGTGGCGGGCAGGCTGTTCTCAACAAGATATTTGTAGGTGCCTCCTGTCGCGAAGAGTTCATAACCCTTCTCAACCAACAATTTGCAGGTGCCAAGCATGTCTGCCTTCTGAAGCGGGTCACCGGTTGACAGGAGTATCCTCTTCTCAGGAATCCTCTGTCCCACAGAAAGGAGTGACTTGAGGATCGCCTCATTCAGATCGTCACCCAGACAGCCTACTTCGCCGGTAGAACTCATGTCAACGCCGAGCATCGGGTCAGCCTCTTCCAGCCTTGCAAAGCTGAACTGGGAGGACTTGACTCCGACATAGTCCAGGTCGAATGCACTCTTCTGGGGAGCGGACGGATGGAGACCAAGCATCACCTTGGTCGCCAGCTCGATGAAATCGATCTTAAGGACCTTGGAGACGAACGGGAAGCTGCGCGAAGCCCTCAGGTTGCACTCGATGACTTTGATCGCGTTTTCCTTCGCGAGGAACTGGATGTTGAAAGGGCCCGAAATGTTAAGTGCCCCGGCAATCGCCCTGGCTATCTTCTTGATCCTGCGGACAGTCTCTACATACAGTTTCTGAGGAGGGAACTGGATCGTGGCATCACCGGAATGGACCCCGGCATATTCAATATGCTCGGAAATAGCATAGGCGATAATCTCTCCACCGTCCGCAACGGCATCAAACTCAATCTCCTTTGCCCTCTGGTAGAACTTGCTTACGACCACAGGATGCTCCTGGGAGACCTCGGATGCAAGAGACAGGAAATGACGGAGTTTCTGCTCATCATGGCAGACATTCATCGCAGCTCCGGAAAGGACATATGAAGGACGGACAAGTACCGGGAATCCGACTGACCTGATGAAGGACTCTACGTCATCCATCGTCGTCAGCTCCTTCCATTCCGGCTGGTCCACGCCCAGGGCGTCCACTATGCTTGAGAACTTGTGCCTGTCCTCGGCCTTGTCAATGTCGGTAGCGGCCGTACCAAGGATCGGGACCTTGTGTTCATGAAGCCTCAGGGCAAGGTTGTTGGGAATCTGTCCTCCTACCGAGACCACCACGCCATGGGGAGACTCAAGCTCGAATATGTCCATAACCCTTTCGAAGGTAAGCTCGTCGAAATAGAGCCTGTCACATTCGTCATAATCCGTCGAGACGGTTTCAGGGTTGTAATTGATCAACACTCCCCTGTAGCCCTGCTCCTGGATCGTCTTGAGGCATGTCACCGAGCACCAGTCGAATTCTACGGAAGAACCGATCCTGTAGGCACCTGAACCCAATACAATCACGGACTTGCCGTCGTTCTCATATTCAATGTCGCTCTTGGTCCCGTTATAGGTCAGGTACAGGTAGTTGGTAAGAGCAGGGAATTCAGCGGCAAGGGTGTCGATCTGCTTTACGACAGGGATTATTCCTAAAGATTTGCGGTAATTCCGGACCTTGTCCATGTTTACGGTCGAACTCCCCTTGTCTTTCCAAACCGCCCTCTGGATCTGGAAATCAGAGAATCCTTCCTGCTTGGCAATCCTTAGAAGCTGTTCAGGCATGTCTTCTATTGTGTCGTAGCCGTGCATGTCCTCATAGGTACGGACGATATTTTCCAGTTTCTTAAGGAACCACTTATCAATCTTTGTGAGGTTATGGATCTGATCGACAGAGTAGCCGGCCCTCAAGGCCTTGGAGATTACGAATATCCTGTTGTCAGTAGGCTCCCTGAGGGCGGAATCAAGATCAGGTACCTGAAGCTCCTTATTTCCAACGAAACCATGGGCTCCCTGGCCGATCATCCTCAGACCCTTCTGGATAGCCTCTTCAAAGCTTCGTCCGATGGCCATGACTTCACCTACAGATTTCATGGAAGACCCTATCTTGCGTGAGACACCATGGAATTTACTCAGGTCCCAGCGAGGAATCTTGCAGACAATATAGTCCAGGGCAGGCTCAAAGAATGCCGGAGTAGTCTTGGTGACGGAATTTTTCAAGTCGAACAGTCCGTAGCCAAGACCGAGCTTTGCCGCCACGAATGCGAGAGGATAACCGGTTGCCTTGGATGCCAGAGCGGATGATCGGCTGAGCCTGGCATTCACTTCGATTACCCTGTAATCCATGGCATCTGGGTCGTAAGCGAACTGTACGTTGCACTCACCAACAATCCCGATATGACGGACAATCCGTATGGAGAGTTCACGGAGGAAATAGTAATCATTGTTGGAGAGCGTCTGAGAAGGAGCCACAACTATGCTCTCTCCGGTGTGGATACCTAGAGGATCGAAGTTCTCCATGTTACAGACGGTGATACAGTTGTCGTAGCGGTCGCGCACGACTTCATATTCAATTTCCTTCCAGCCTTTAAGAGACTTCTCGACCAGGACCTGGGGAGAGAAGGAAAAGGCTTTCTCACAGATTTCTTCAAGCTGCTCCTCATTATCACAGAATCCTGACCCCAGGCCACCCAAAGCATAAGCTGCACGTATGATCAAGGGATAACCCAACTCGGAGGCAGCTTTCTTGGCTTCCTGGATGTTGGAAGCAGGATGGGACTTTATGGTCTTTATGTTGATCTCATCCAATTTCTTGATGAAAAGGTCACGGTCCTCAGTGTCCATAATGGCCTGGACCGGGGTTCCCAGCACACTGACACTGTACTTGTCCAGTACTCCCTTTTCATACAATTCAACTCCGCAATTCAGGGCAGTCTGGCCACCGAAAGAGAGAAGGATACCTTGAGGACGTTCCTTTTCAATGACCTTCTCTACAAAGAAATGAGTCACTGGGAGAAAATAAATCTTGTCGGCAACACCCTCGGAAGTCTGGACAGTAGCGATGTTGGGATTGATCAGGACGGTTTCAATTCCCTCTTCACGGAGAGCTTTGAGGGCCTGGGATCCGGAATAGTCGAATTCTCCCGCCTGGCCGATCTTAAGGGCTCCGGAGCCAAGGATGAGTACTTTCTTTATGTCTGTGTTCTTCATAACTTTCCGATGAATTCGTCAAACAGGAAATTGGTGTCTGTAGGACCGCTGGAGGCCTCAGGATGAAACTGGACAGAGCAGAAAGGCTTTGTCTTGTGACGTATACCTTCATTGGTTCCGTCGTTCATGTTGACGAACCACGGCTCCCAGTCCTTTCCCAGAGTCTTGTCATCAACCGCGAAACCATGATTCTGGGATGTGATGAAACATCTGTTGGTACCGACCATCCTGACAGGTTGGTTATGGCTTCTGTGTCCGTATTTCAATTTGTACGTATTGGCTCCTCCGGCTCTTGCCAGAAGCTGGTTTCCCATGCATATTCCGAAAATCGGCTTGCTGCCTTCCATAGCCTTGCGGAGGTTTGCGACAGTGACGTTGCAGAACTGGGGGTTTCCGGGACCATTGGAAATGAACAAGCCATCATATTCAAGAGTATTGAAATCGTAGTCCCACGGCACCCTGATGACCTTGACTCCCCTTTCCATGAAGCAACGAAGGATATTGTGCTTCACACCGCAGTCCACCATGACAACGGTTTTGGGTCCGTCTCCGTATGTAATTGGCTTCTTGCAACTGACAAGGGCAATCTGGTTTGCAAGGTTGGGATCATCCACAGGGAAATCCTTTGACACTTCGCCGGGAACTATCATTCCAAGCATCGATCCCCTTTCGCGAAGGATCTGAGTAACAGCACGGGTGTCGATTCCGAAAATTCCGGGGATCTTCTGCTCCTTCAGCCATTCGTCCAGGCTTTTTACGGCGTCCCAGTGGCTGTAGTCAAATGAATAGTCACTGATCACAAGCCCCCTTACCCAGATTCTCTCAGACTCGAAATTGCGGGAGATTCCATTATCGTCAGGGCCTTCCTGAGGCACTCCGTAGTTTCCTATCAAAGGATATGTAACTGTCAGGATCTGCCCGGAATATGACGGATCAGTAAGGCTTTCGGGATAACCAACCATGGCCGTTGAAAACACAACTTCGCCATCTGTAGGGCCATCGTAACCGAATGAGAAACCCCGGAATTTCATCCCGTTCTCCAGTTTCAGAATCGCACCTTTTCTTTCTTTCATGTTTCGCCAGTCAATAAAAAAACGACCATCTCAAAAGGCAATTGAAATGGTCGGACTAATAAAAAAGGAAACATCCCCTTGCGTACCCTTCGGTACACTGACATTAAGCGGTATGATAATCGCACAAGTCATTGGAGCGTTCGTTTATCTTGACAAAGTTACGCATTTTTCTTCTTTCTTTGCAAATGTACACGTTAAATTGTAATTTCGTTTGTGAATAATTGGATCATGGACTATTCATCATTCGAAGACACCATTGTTGCACCTGCCACAGTCCCCGGAACAGGTGCTATCACAGTTATAAGATTAAGTGGTCCGAAGGCTCTGGACATTGCTGGGAATATAGTAAAGTGTAAATCCAGGTCAATCGAAGCAAGTGACGCCAATTCAATAAGATATGGTACAGTAACAAGTGAGGATGGCTCAGTCGTTGACGAGGTACTTGTGAGTGTATTCAAGGCTCCCCACTCCTACACGGGAGAGGACTCCGTTGAAATATCATGTCATGCTTCTTCATATGTTGCATCTGAGATCCTTCGCTTATTATGTGACTCCGGGGCAAGAGTGGCCGAACCTGGTGAATTCACCCGTCGTGCATTTGTTAATGGCAAGATGGATTTAGCTCAAGCTGAAGCTGTTGCAGATGTCATCTCATCTTCCAGTTCAGCTTCTCTAAGGGTCGCAATGAACCAACTTCGTGGAGGGTTTTCCACTGAGTTGAAGGATATCCGTGAACGTCTTCTGGAGATTGCTTCCCTGTTGGAGCTCGAGCTTGATTTTTCCGAAGAAGATGTAGAGTTCGCCGACAGGGCAAAACTTTCAGAACTACTCGACGGGGTCATTAAGCATATCACTTCCCTCGCCTCTTCATTCCGTCAGGGAAACGCAATCCGCAATGGAGTACCGGTCGCAATAGTCGGTGCCGTGAATGCCGGAAAGAGTACTTTGTTAAACTCACTGATAGGAGACGACAGAGCTATAGTGTCAGACATCCCAGGTACCACCCGTGACACAGTCGAAGAGGCGATAACTGTTGATGGGATTTTATTCAGATTCATTGACACCGCCGGGCTCCGGGAGTCGGACAGTGAGATAGAAAAAATCGGGATTTCCCGCTCTTTGAAGAAACTCGCGGAGGCTTCAGTTGTACTTGCCGTCCTCGATTCGACTGTTTCGGTTGAAATAAATGAGACTATAATTAATGATATTGTCTCAAAGATCAATCCTGAGGAGCAGAAACTGATCGTTTTGTTCAATAAAGTGGACATCATCACCCCTAACAGAACTGTTACCCTACTAAACAAAGATGTTTCAAGCTCTAATTCAAAGGTAGTTAAGCTATATATATCAGCTAAAGATGGTTTTGGGCTAGAATTACTGAAAAATGAGCTAGTCTTGTCTCAAAAAGACCTCACTTTGGATTCTGACCAAACAATTGTGACCAATTTCAGGCACTACGAAGCTCTTTGTAAGGCTGCTTCAGCGCTTGAAAAGGTCCGCTCATCGATAGCTCTCGGCCTCACTCCTGACCTACTGGCCGAAGACCTCAGAGATGCCCTCACCCACCTTGGGACCATAACCGGAGAAGTTGCACCCGACGAGGTGTTAGGTCAAATCTTCGGAAGATTCTGCATCGGTAAATAATCGCTCATAACTAATTGAGTATCAATGATTTGCTAAGTTACGCAAGAAACAAATTCAATCCGATTTTAGTATCGTTTGTCGGCTATTAATTAACAGATAACGATAATTTTCGGAGCACAATTTTTAAGCATTTGTCCGTTTTTGTACCACATTTGTACCACTTGTGTTTTCCGCGGATCTTTTTTCTAGACGATTCTTCTTCGTAACTAATTGATTTATAGTTAATTGATATTAGAGTCATAGAATTGTCCTTGCAGAACTCCCAAAAGATGTTTTACAAGGGTTTATAAAGCATATTTTGCGGACTCGACATCTATTCCATCATTAGCTTTATCCAAGATTCCGTTCCATCTTTGGTTGAACAAAAACCATTTTTATGAAACGGAAACAATCTTTGATTGGCGGACTGGACAGGATACTGTCAGTCCCTGAGGCATCCGATCTGCTGTCAATTCCAGTAGACGAATTGCTGAGGTTCTATGCTGGCCAGCGTGAAATAACGCTGAGTTATCTCTTGAGGCGGATCTGTCGATCCAATCCCATCTACCACTTCCCCATTATCGGCGAACCGACCTATACCCTCAAGGGCGTCATGGACGCAACGGGGAAAGGCCGTTCATGGTCGTTATTCTTTCTGGAAAGAAACTGTGTCCGGACCTGGTGTCTGGGTGTTCACTACCTCTACTCTAAGACTGACGTCGACAACGCTTGGAGAAAAGAATCCATCATGTGGGACGAATGGATTCCACTCCTCCAGGTTCCGGGTGCATATGGGTTGGATATCCGGGTAGTTCTGCAACAGATAGCAGACGGAGTCGTCCAAGTCCGTCCCGGACAGAGAGAACAGCTTGTTTCACGCAAAGACATCAAGATGTTATGGAAGAGAATGGCAGAGTAACCGTCAAGAGGGTTGAGAGGCCTAATGGCATGACTGAGTATTCGCTCGAATACATACCTCCAATTATGATTTCTGACGGTAAATACTTGAAAGAGGAACGCTTGAATCTTGCCACTTATACCAGACCTTGCAATGATGTTGAGCGGCATTTCAATGAGACCGTCGAATTGATGGTCGAGGAGATCCGTTGCTTCCGATACATTCAATCCGTCAAGAAAGATTTCTCTTTCCTCTTGCTGAACAAGGATATTGACGTGATTGGATATTTCGAACGTCACGGGG
>JAGCWD010000046.1 GCA_017962025.1 Bacteroidales bacterium | reverse complement strand
TATACTTCTTGAAATGAGGAGTCTTGACGATATAATTCAGCATATTGCGTACGTTCCTGTCGACATCTGCCTCAGAAAGGGTTCCATCCTTGACAGCATTGACTATACGGTCAATCTCCCTCTGGTTTCCGGGTTCCATGAGGTCGTTCCCGGAATGCGCTGATTTTACGGTGTTCTCCTTGCTTCCCCAGTCAGTCATTACGATTCCGTCATAACCCCACTCGTCACGCAATGTGGTCGTAAGAAGTTCCTCCTTCTGCTGGGTGTACTCGCCATTCAGCTTATTGTAGGACGACATGACGGTCCATGGATTTCCTTCCTTGACAGCTATCTCGAAATTCTTGAGATAGATTTCACGCAGAGCCCTGTGGCTGATACGGGAGTCGTTTTCATTACGGTTGGTCTCCTGGTTGTTGGCAGCATAGTGCTTGATTGAAGTACCTACACCATTACTCTGGATACCACGGACATAGGCAGCAGCCATCTTTCCGGAAAGGAGAGGATCCTCTGAAAAATATTCGAAATTACGGCCGCAGAGCGGATTCCTGTGGATATTCATTCCCGGTGCAAGTAGGACATCGACACCATATTCCAGGACTTCGTTCCCCATCGCCGTAGTGACTTTTTCAACAAGGTCAAGGTCCCAAGAACTTGCAAGCAATGTACCTACCGGGAACCCGGTGGCATAGAATGTCTTGTCAGTCCCCTGCCTCGTAGGGCTGATCCTGAGTCCGGCAGGTCCGTCTGCCAGGACGGTTCCGGGAATACCGAGACGGTCTATCGGCCTCGTGTTGCCTGCTGCTCCCGGGACTTGGGCGATCAAGCCGGAGGTTACCCCCTCTACCGTTGCTGCCCGTGCTCCGCCCACAAGAAGCGTAGCTTTTTCCTGAAGAGTCATAGCCTTCAGAATCTCATCGATGTTGTCCGATGCGAGCTTAGGCTGGGCATAGGAGAAAACCGCCGTCCCGACCAAAGCCAGAATGATAATTAACCTTTTCATGGAATGCTGTTGCTGATAGTTATTCTGAAATATAGTTATAAAAATCGTAAATGCAAGAAGGTGTTGAGCGCGGAAGGGTCTGGAGATTAGTAATATCCTTCGCTGACAATCCCCCTTCGGCCTTTATGGAGCGCAATGCAGATGCTGTGGCCTCGAATGCCAGGGAGGGAGTGTTGTTGTTCTCGCTCAGGTGGCAAAGGAATATATTCCTTAATCCGGGATGCCAGAGCCTCCGGACTGCATCGGCACATTCTTCATTGCTTAGGTGGCCGCTCCCCTTGCAAATCCTCATCTTGAGTTGATGTGTATATGGCCCCCCTATCAGCATCCCCATGTCATAGTTGGACTCTATGACCACGGTATCCGCTCTGCCGGCAAGTTCCAAGGCTTCATCGGTCACCCGTCCTGCATCGGTCATTAGGAAGAACCGGGATCCATGCCATTCAATGGAATAACCAACCGTCTGGGTAGCATCATGAGGAACTATGAAAGGATGTACAGAAGGTCGGTCTTCAGGCGGCAGGCCAGGCAAAAGCTCGAGCAGATTGGTTCCTCCGTCAAGTACGCGCCTGCATGGAGCTATCCAGTCCCTGGTGAAAGAATGGGTGGCCAGTGCATCATGAAGCACCTGTGTAGCATAGACAGGCTTCCCCAAATGCTTGCACCATGCCCCTAGATGACGGATATGGTCCAGATGATCGTGAGTGACCAGGACAGCTTGAAAAGAATCCAAGGAGAAGCCCCTGTCCTGAAGAATCTTCTTAAGCCTTCTGAGACTGACTCCAGCATCGATGATGAGGCCTGACCTCCCGTCACTAAGGAAATAGCAGTTGCCGCAGCTTCCGCTGGAGAGACTCATAAACTTCAGCATCAGTTCTTCTCCTCCTCGCAGTACTTCGCAATGACGCCATATGCATCGCCAACTCCCAGCTCTCCGGCACGGGAGAGGTCAATGCATCCTTTCTCCTTGTCTTTCAGATAAATGAGAACGAGTCCCCTGTTGTAATAGGCATCTCCCATGTATGGGAAAACATCGATTGCCTTAGTGTAGTTGTCAACAGATTCGACAAAACGGGACGACAGGCAATAGAGATTGCCGAGGTTGAAATAAATGTAAGGCACTCCCGGAAGGAGTTTATCGGCTGCGAGCATGTCGTCAATGGCCTCTGAATAGTCATACGTCCTGCTCACCTGATCCCTTACCCTCGCCCTGGTGGTTCCCTGGTCGTCCATGGTCAGGGTCTGTACACTGTTCTCAATCGAAGAAATGAAGTCGATCATCTCAGCCCTGAGGACACCTCGGTTGATATAATAGAAGGCCTTGTAGTACTCTGAATACCGTCCTTCGGGTTCCGCATTCACAGCTGCATCAAACTGGGACAGGGCAGTGGTAAACTGCTTGGACTGTACGCTGTAAAGTCCACGTATGAACTGCCTGTCCGCCTCCGTCAAACTCTTCGGGTCTCCTGCGGACAGATAGGAATCGCCATAGATCGACGCATCTATACCCCTGTCGAACTTGGGCCTGACAAGGGAATCGGAATTGGAAATGGTCATCACTATTGGTGAATCCGAGATGAACTTGTCTATCAGGAGGTTCTCATAACGGTGACGGAGAGCCACGTTCTGGTTGTCACGTGTCTGGGAAAGACTGAATTTGTAAAGAGGCTTCAGGCGTATGTTTATGTCCCTGTTCTGAAGGAGCTCGTTCTCAAAGCCCTTCTTGGCGAAATCGGCATCCAGGGCAATAAGGGAGCTGTATTTCTTGGTGGTGTCCGCGAAGGAGCCCTCATCCGTCTTGTTCTTGTCCCGATACTCGCGTACCTTCTTCTGTGCAGTGTCATAGTCCTGTTTGGAAGAGTTTGTGCGACCAAGCATGATCTTGACATAAGACCTGTTGAGGTAGGCCTTTGCGAAATCCGGATAGAGTTCGATGGCCTTGTCGTAATCATCAAGGGCATCCATCCAGCGCCCCATCTGTACGAAGTAGGAAGCCCTGTTATAGTACGCGAGGACGTTATCCGGATTGATGTTGATGACATGGTCCATATCCGCAAGGGCGTCCTCGAAATTACCCACCTGGGCACTTATTAGACTCCTGTTGTACAGGGTAAGGGCGTTACCGGGTTCATCACGAAGCACCCTGTTCAAATCGGCCATGGCGGCGTTGTAATTGTTCTGGTCGTAGTACATCAACGCCCTGTTGAAATACGCAAAGGTATTGGTAGTGTCAATGGATATTGCTTTGTCCATGTCTGCTATCCCTTCCTTGTAATCCTTCCTCAATGCATGGACACGCCCCCGCCTGATGTAACCTTCAGGATCGAAACGGTCCAGGCTTATCGCCTTGTTGTAGTCTGCAAGTGCCTTTGTCGTGTCTGCAAGGAACAGGTAAGTCGCTCCTCTGTTCAGGTAGGCGGAAGGATCGTCAGGTTCCTTCTTGATGTACTTGTCGAAGTCTTCGACAGCCTTGTCAAACTGCTGGGCGAGGAAGTAAGTGACTCCACGGCTATAATAAAGCCCTATAAGACCTGGACGAAGCATCATAGCAGTATCAAGGTCTTTCAAAGCCTCATCGTATTTGCCGGAACGGCTGAGGGTGATGGCCCTGAAATGATAGCCGTTGGTAAAGACCGGATTGATCCTTACTGAAGAATCGAAATCTCCCTGCGCACCGCGTATGTCACCAAGGTTGTACTTTGCGATTCCCCTGTAGAAATAAACCCAGCAGTCAGTCGTATCCAGACGGGCCAGGACGTTGAACTGGCTGATGGCATCGGAATACCTTCCTTCAGAAAGGGCCTGGCGTCCACGGAACATGAAGACATCCTTGTCGTACTGTGCCCGGACAGCCGATGCGCAGCACAAAAGGAGTATCATGGACAACACAAACCTTTTCACGTCGATTTATTTTATAATAAAGGGTAAAATTCCTATTTTTGTCAATTGCAAAGATAAACATTTATCGTGCCTTGAAGACGATTTCACGCATTTTTTTAATATATCTACTCCTCTGCAGCTACGCTGTGGGATTGTTTTCGCAGAACAAGGAAGTCAAGATGGTCCCTTCGGCCAGGAATGCTGAAAGGGTCGTTTCGGCTGAGTTGCTCCAGGGACAGGTCGAATTCCTAACCGACACACTCTTAAAAGGTAGGGCTACAGGAAGCTATGGAGCAAATGAAACCGCTTTCTGGATCGCCCGCAGGTTCAACCAAGCTGGGCTCAGGCAGTTCGGGGACAGTTGGAGCCGAACCTTCAACGTAGGAGGATTAACAGGTCATAACATTATGGGCTTCATGCCCGGGAAGCGCGATGGCGGCAAGGAAATGTATGTCCTTGTCACAGCGCATTACGACAGTCACGGTATTATTGACGGCAATCTTTACCCGGGCGCCGACAGCAATGCCTCAGGAGTTGTGGCAATGGTCAATATCGCCAAGATGTTCGCCCGTATGAAGGAATTGGGCAGGTCATACGGCAAGAATCTCATATTTGTCGGTCTTGATGCAAGGGAGAAGAACTCAGTCGGAGCTGAAGTACTCTGGAACGACATAGAGAACGGCAGGCTGAGGGATCCTGGTACCGGAGAGGTTATCACTCCTTCCAAAATCCATTCGGTCATAGTCCTGGATATATTGGGGAGCACCCTCTCCCCTATAAACAAGGGCCGCAAGGACTATCTCATCATGCTCAGCGGTGGCCAGTACAAGTATGACCTCCAGAGGGCCAACGAAAACCCCGGCCTCGGCCTTGACCTGGGCTATGACTACTACGGCAGTGAAGGATTCACGGACATGTTCCGCGCAAGGGTCGGAGACCAGAAGATCTTCAGCCAGAAAGGCTCCTTCTGCGTTGTCTTCACATCAGGTATAACGATGAAGACAAACAAGGTCGAGGATGATGCCCTGAGCCTCAACTACGAGATATTCAAGAGAAGGGTCTTCCTTATCTTCCACTGGCTTACCAAAGTGCTCTGACGATGAGAGAGTTCATGAAAATGATGAGGCGCTACATCTCGCCTTTCAGGAAATACCTATGGGGATCGGTGGTTCTGAACATCCTTTCTGCGGTGTTCAACATCTTCTCATTCGCCATGATCGTCCCGATGCTGAGGATCCTCTTCCGCATAACGGACAAAACCTATGTCTTCACTCCCTGGAGCGAAGTGTGGCACATGCCATTCAAAGATATGGGGAACTCCCTCATGCAGAATGTCTATTACAGTCTAGAAACCAACATCGCCCAATATGGGGAAATCAAGGTCCTCCTTGCACTCTGCATCTTCCTGATCATCATGACAGCCCTTAAGACCGCATGCTACTTCGGGTCTTCTGCAGTTATGATCCCTATCAGGACCGGGATAGTCAAGAACCTCAGGATGAAGATCTACGACAAGATCCTTTCCCTGCCCCTTGGGTTTTTCTCGGAAGAGAAGAAAGGTGACATTATAGCCAGGATGAGCGGAGACGTCCAGGAAGTGGAAACATCTGTCGCCGGCTCACTGGATATGCTCATAAAGAATCCGATCCTGATCCTCATCTACTTCGTCGCCCTGGTGTTCATCAGTTGGCAGATGACGGCATTCACCATCCTTTTTGCACCCCTGATGATCTGGGTCATGGGAGTCATCGGAAGGAATCTGAAAAGAAAATCCCTGGATGTACAGAGTTTATGGAGCGAGGTGATGTCACAGGTTGAGGAGACTCTCGGAGGGCTCAGGATAGTCAAGGCCTTCATTGCTGAAAAGAAGATGTCCGGTCGTTTCGAATCGGTCACCGAAGCCATGAGGAAGAAGACCAGCCGTGTAACCATGCGCCAGGCCCTCGCCCACCCTGTCAGTGAATTCCTGGGGACTCTCCTGATCACCATCGCACTCTTCTTCGGAGGAACTCTAATCCTCAAGGGCCACTCGATGATAGACGCCCCTATATTCATCTATTACATGGTTATCCTGTACAGCATCATAAATCCCATCAAGGATTTCGCGAAGGCAGGTTACGCAATTCCCAAGGGCATGGCTTCGATGGAGAGGATAAACCGGATCCTGGATGCAGAGAACAATATCCAGGAAAGCGAGCATCCTGTCCCCCTTGACCGTTTCGCTGACAAGATCTCGTTTGAAAAAGTATCTTTCCGCTATCCCGATGGTTCAAAGAAGGTCTTGGATGAAATAAGTCTAGACATACCCAAGGGAAAGATGATTGCGATCGTCGGTGCTTCGGGAGCAGGCAAGACCACCCTTGTCGACCTTATCCCCAGGTTCTACGATCCTGAAGAAGGTCAGATAAAGATTGACGGAGTCCCTGTCAAGGATGTTAAGATAGCCGAGTTGAGAAACCTCATCGGCAATGTCAACCAGGAGTCCATCCTCTTCAACGACACCATATTCAACAATATAGCTTTTGGTGTCGAGAATGCTGCTATGGAGCAGGTCATCGAGGCCGCCAAGATAGCCAATGCGCATGATTTCATAATGGAAAAGGAAGGCGGCTATCAGTTCAACATCGGGGACCGGGGAGTAAAACTTTCTGGTGGTCAGAGGCAGAGGATAAGCATAGCCAGGGCCATCTTGAAGAATCCTCCAATCTTGATCCTGGACGAAGCTACGGCTTCCCTTGACACTGAGTCCGAGAAAACCGTTCAGGAAGCACTTGACAGGCTGATGTCCACCAGGACCACCATAGCCATTGCCCACCGCCTTTCAACCATCAAGGGTGCTGACGAAATCATAGTCGTGGACGAAGGAAAGATAGTGGAACGTGGAAAACATGAAGAACTCCTGTCCCTGGATGGCCATTACCGCAAACTGTACGACATGCAGGCTTTATAAGAAACTTCAACACATGCCGAGACGTAGCATCATAGGTTCTATATTGCTCCTGGTTTACCTGGGAGTCCTGGCATGGTGTTGCTTCGGCAATTTCGAGAGTCTCCCAAGCGTTCAAAAAAGCTTCTTCGGGATACCCACTGACAAGGTGGTACATTTTATCATGTTCCTGCCTTTTCCGATGCTCTGCTTCTGGTCATTCAACTTCATAGCCATGAAGCCATGGAAGATGATCCTGGCCGTCCTGGCAGTATTCCTGATCGGTTGTGCGATTGCAGCAGGAACGGAAATCGTTCAATCGTTTACTTCCTACCGTACAGCAGACCCCAAGGATTTCGTTTCTGACATCATCGCCTTGGGAGTTTCCACCCTCATCTTTCTTCTTATCTACTCGGTAAAGCATAAAACTGTAGCGTAGATGTCCAGGAAAACTATTGTCATCCTATTTCTAATGACGGTTCTTTCTTCCGGCATACATGCTCAGAAGGTAAACGATTTCAAAGCCACCGTCGATTCCCTACAAGCCCGGCTCAAAGAAAGGACAACCGTTGATGCCACGCTCAAACTAAAGAAGGTGGTGCCTCGTGACAACGCCCTTGACTTCTATTTTACCAACACTTTCGGTGACTATCCCTGGAGGAATTCTGACCTGAGGTGGCTTCGCTCCACGGTTAAGGAATTGCTTCCACAGCAATGGCGGGCCCGTTCCGTTGGCAATTTCTACGTAGGGAACAACAAGCTTGAATCCTATTTCATGCCCTCGATTGACGGAAGCGGCAAGCCTTTATCAGCCATGTTCCGGACCAGGGACCGTCGGAACCATAATCCCTTCATACGGAAAATAGGAGGACAGGTTTTCGAAAAGGGAATGACCGGGCGTACCATTGCCCTCTGGCAAAGCCACGGAAGCTACTTCGATGAAAAGACACAAAGATGGAGATGGCAGCGGGCTCCACTGTTCCAGACAGTGGAAGACATGTACACCCAGAGTTATGTCCTGCCTTTCCTCATCCCTATGCTGGAGAATGCCGGTGCCTACGTGATGACCCCTCGCGAAAGGGACCCACAGGTCAACGAAATCATAGTTGACAACGACCCTTCGTTTACCAAAGGCCGGGGCGAAGGAGTAAGGACATCAGGACATTATTCAGAAACAGGTAATTGGACTTCTGTGGAAAAGGGTTTCATGGATTACAAAGCCTCATACACGGGAAGGGACAATCCCTTCCTGGCCGGAACAACCAGGCTTACAGCCTGCCAGCCCGGGTCCAGGAAGGCAGAGGCCAGATGGACCCCCGAAATTCCGGAGAGAGGTATGTATTCAGTGTATATCTCCTATAAAACCCTCCCGAAGAGTACCGATTGCGCCCATTATACTGTAAGACACCTCGGAGGAGAAAGCGAGTACCTGGTCAACCAGAAGATGGGAGGCGGGACATGGATCTATCTTGGCACCTTCGAATTCGACAAGGGCACTGAAGGCTGTGTCATCCTTGACAACAGGATGCCTGAAGGCCATATCGGTCCAGAGAACGAAGTGATCACGGCTGATGCCGTCCGCTTCGGAGGAGGGATGGGAAAGATCGCCAGGGGTACTGCAGAACAGGACACCACTGAATTCACTGTCTCAGGTCTCCCCTCGTTTGCAGAGGGTGCCTTCTACTGGATGCAATGGGCAGGAGCTGATACGACTTTGTTGAATCTCCATGAAGATGACTACACCTCCGACTTCGCAGACCGTGGCGCTTGGGTAGGATGGATGTCAGGAGGTTCCAGGACGAATCCCAAACAGGAAGGTCTCGGAATTCCGGTTGACATGTCATTCGCCTTCCATTCTGATGCAGGAGTCACACCTGATGACTCGATAGTCGGAACCCTATCTATCTACACTCTCCTGTGTGAAGGAAGCGACAAACTTCCCAACGGGGAAAGCAGGTGGCAGAACAGGATGTACGCAGACTTTGTACAAAGCCAGGTAGTGGATGACATCAGGACCTGCTTCAATCCTTCCTGGAGCCGCAGGGGCCTGTGGGACAGGTCATACAGCGAAGCCAGGACAACCACTGTCCCAGGGATGATCCTGGAACTGCTCTCCCATCAGAATTTCGGGGACATGAAGTATGGCCATGATCCCTCATTCAGATTCGTTGTGAGCAGGGCAGTTTACAAAGGTATGCTGAAATACCTCAGCAGCCGCTATGGTTGTGATTATGAAGTCCAGCCACTTCCGGTCAGCTCATTCGCGACTTCTTTCAGGACTGCACCTGTCCCCGGTAATGCCGCCCAGGTCAGGTTGAGTTGGACTCCGGTGCTGGACTCGCTGGAAAGGACCGCCGCTCCCAAGGGATATATCCTTCAGACACGGGTTGACGATGGTGCCTTCGACAATGGAGAGATCATCGAAGTCAAGAGTAACGGAGGAAGATGCTTTCACGACCTTACCATTAAGCCAGGAAGGATCTACAGTTTCAGGATTATCGCCTTCAACGACGGCGGAAGGAGTTTCCCTTCCGAAGTGCTGAGCATTGGGGTACCATCAAGGGGAAAGGGCAAAAGCGTGATGGTAGTGAACAATTTCACGAGGGTTTCAGGCCCTACATGGTACGACTCCCCCGAACAGGCAGGATTCATGAACGAATTGGATGCCGGAGTGCCGTACATAAGGTCCTTGGACTATATCGGTGACCAGAAGGAGTTCCGTAGGGACCTTCTTTGGGAGGATGATGACAATCCTGGATTCGGAGCATCATCGGGAGAATACGCCGGAAGGATCATACCTGGAAACACCCTTGATTTCACTGTCTTCCATGGAAAGGCGATGATGAACGCAGGGCATCCTTTCCACTCTGTCAGCAGTGCAGCATTGATGGAAGGCCTGGTCCAGGACAGGGGTGACTATGCCCTTGACCTGATCTGCGGAAAACAAGTGACTACCCCAGTGGGAAGTGACCTGGAAATGACAAAGTACCAATTATTCCCCATAGCCCTCCAGGAGGCCTTGAAAAGCTTTGCAGCCGGAGGAGGCAACCTGATTGTTTCCGGATCATACATTGGAACGGACTTCTGGGACAAGGTATTCCCTATTGAATCTGATCCTCTTTACAAATCAGCCACAGCTGAATTCGCCGAGAAGATTCTCGGCTATAAGGCAATGACCAACTTTGCCACCAGCGGAAACCTCCTATGGCCGATGAAAAATGAGGATCTGGACCTTACCGGAAGGATTGGGAAAGTCGAATTCTGGAAAGAACGGAACGACAGGATTTACAACGTTGAGAATCCTGACGGACTCCTGCCAGCCTCTGAACAATCACATACCTTTCTCAGGTACACGGACACCAATATCTCAGCTGCTGTCTGTTACCAGGGAGAAGGCTATAGGACAGCCTGCCTGGGCTTTCCTCTGGAAGTCCTTAAGAATCAGGATGATATAAATGCAGTAATAGAAGAAATCCTATCTTATTTTGACAGACAGCCATGACAGAACGCGAATCCGAGATCATTGAACTGCTCCACAAGGAAGTAAAGCCTGCCCTCGGTTGCACCGAACCTATCGCAGTCGCCCTCGCCACCGCCAAGGCGGCGGAAGGACTCCGACTTCACTCGATGACATCGAAGAATCCGTCAAAGGATGCTCCAATAGAAGGAATCAGGGTCGAAGTGTCCGGGAACATCCTTAAAAACGGGATGGGAGTGGGAATACCCGGAACCGACATGATAGGCCTGAACATCGCTGCAGCACTCGGCTATATCTGCGGACGTAGTGAATATGGACTCGAGGTTCTTAAAGACGTAGATGAGGAAGACGTGGCTTTGGCAAAGGGTATAGTTGCTGACAACAAGGTCCATATTTCACTTGCGGACACCCTGAAACTTCTTTACGTCAAGGTCAGCGTGACTGATGGAAAAAGCATTGCCTGGGCGGTCATCGAAGACGACCATGACAGGATAGTGGAAACCGGAATCGACGGGAAGGTTACCGACACGTGCAAAAGCAGCGAAGGGGTCACCTCTCCGGAGAAAAGCACTTTGGATTACCATTTGACTGTCAAGGAGATATATTCGTTCAGCCAAACCATCGATTTCGAAGAAATAGAATTCATCCTCGGAGACCGCGAACTCAATTTGGCGCTTGCCCATGCCGGACTTGAAGGAAGCTATTGACTGGGTGTCGGAAAGGCCATAAGGGAGAACCAGCATGAGATCTTCGGCGACGACTTCATGAGTTTTGCGATGGGAATGACGGCTGCTGCATCAGATGCACGCATGGCTGGATGCAAACTCCCTGCAATGAGCAATTCCGGCAGCGGTAACCAGGGCATTACGGTAAGCATGCCGGTCATAACCTACTCAATCAAATACGGCATTGACGACGTTAGGCTCGCAAGGGCTCTGACCCTAAGCAATCTCATTGCCATACACATAAAAGGATATCTCGGAAAGCTCTCCGCCCTTTGCGGCTGTGTGATTGCATCAACCGGCTCGGCCTGCGGGATTGTTTACCTCCAGGGAGGCTCTTATGAGCAGATCTGTGCAACCATTAAGAACATGATCGGTAACATTACCGGAATGGTCTGCGACGGAGCAAAGGTCGGCTGCGCAATGAAGGTGGCTTCTGGAGTCTCATGTGCTATCCAGTCAGCTGTCCTGGCCCTCCGCGGGAACTGCGTTTGCGAAACGGACGGAATCATCGACAAGGACATAGAAAAGACGATCCGGAATCTTGGGGAGATCGGATCGTCTGGCATGAAATCCACGGATCAACTGATCCAGCGGATTATGGTCTGCAAGTAACTATTTCCTGTCGATAAGGAGGGACTTGATCCTAGCGAAAATATCAGTGTTCTCCATCACCTGTCCGAACCTCCAGGCCGATGCGCCATAGGAATAGACAGGAACAGGACTGCCGGAATGGCCTGTGGTCGCGAACTTGACATCGATACCGGTATCACTCTTGGTGAAATCCTTGCTACCAGGAAGGAGCGCGACACCTCCGGTTTCATGGTCAGCTGTGACCACGACCAGGGTGCCCTTATGGATATCAGCATAGTCGAAGGCCGCATTAACAACCTTATCGAACTCTTCCATCTCCCAGGTTAGCTGTTCAGCGTTGTTGGCATGAGCTGCATGGTCGATGTGTGAACCTTCTATCATCACGAAGAAGCCATTTTTGTTGTCATCCAGGATGTCCAGTGTGTGAAGAGAAACATCTGTGAGGTAATCCGTGTCACGCTCAATGGCCATGGGATAGCTCTCATCTGAGAAAAGTCCTAGAATGGGAGTCTTGGTGGCGATCATGAAATCATCTGGACTTGAAACATACGTAAAGCCGGCACCGACAGCCTTGTCAATCATATTAACTGGAACATACCTTTCTTCAACGAAGTATTTTCTTCCTCCTCCCACAATCACGTCGGGCTTGAAATCGATGAGATTCTCCTCAATAGTCTTACGGTCGTTCCTGTTTTTGACATGAGCATAGAAAGCGGCTGGAGTGGCATCCAGGACGTAGGATGAAACAACTATCCCGGTAGAGAGTCCCTTAGCCTTGGCCAGTTCGGCAATGCTGGTAACAGGTGTCCCGTCAGGAAGGACGCCAAGCATGCTGTTGTTTGTCTTGATTCCACAAGCCATCGCAGTACCTGAAGCAGCAGAATCCGTAACACGGCTATTGGCTGAATATGTCTTGCTCATCCCGACATACTGAGCCCTGTCAAAACAGGTCGGCTCGTAATGACGGTCAACCATCCAGGAAGCACAGGCAGAGAAGCCCATGCCGTCCCCGATGATGAGGATGACGTTCTTGACTTTTTCGTTCTTGGGAGCCTTGTCCGAAGAAAAAGCAGGCGCCAGGGGGATCAGGGCAGCCAGGACAAAAAGGAAAAATTTCTTCATGTTCGTTATAATTAATCGAATAAATACGAGACAAATATAGTAATAAATCGGGTTTTTTACTATCTTGGTGCAAAACTGGCAAAGTCATGAAACTGAAGTTAATCCTTTTGTCTTTATTGGTCTGTTTCAGCGCAATGGCGCAAACTGACCCACAAGTTCTGAGGTTCTCGGTCAGTGGTACAGTAGTGGATTCAGAGGACGGCCATGCCCTTCAGTATGTCAATATCACCGTCCAGGGCCAGCAGTATGCTACAGTGACCAATTCCGACGGAGGATTCATTATCAAGACATCGGAAGAACCAGAATGGCTCGAATTCAATCTTCTTGGCTATAAGACCGCAAGGATTCCATATCCCGGCAATGGTTCAGACATCAAGGTCAGGATGGAAAGGAACAAGCTGACCCTCAATGAGGCAATTGTCATTTCAGGAGACCCGTACCGGATCATTGACGAGGCAATCCGGAAGATAAGGAATAACTATTCCTCCCAATCTGAACTTTTCGAATGCTTTTACCGTGAAACCATCCAGAAAAGGCAACGCTACATCTACATTTCCGAGGCTGTGGCCAGGATGATCAAAACATCCTATGCACGCGAGCCCATTTTCGGAGACCGCATCACCATTGACAAGAGCAGGGTGCTGGTCAGTCCCGAAAAGAAGGACACGCTTTCAGTCAAGGTGGCAGGAGGGCCTGCCCAGGCAGTCGATCTGGACATCGTCAAGAACAACGATCTACTAACAACAAAGGAGCTAAGCAACTACACTCTCAAGATGGAGACCCCCGTTATGATCGGGGACCGCATCCAATTTGCAATAAGACTCATCCCTACAGTGATTCAGCCATACCCTCTTTATGAAGGAATGATCTACATCGACCGTGAGACTTTGGCCTTTACCAGGTTCGACCTCAATTACGACATGAGGGACAAAGACAAGGTTACACGACTGATCCTGGTCAGCAAACCAGCCGGACTCCGTTTCACTCCCACTGAAGTGACTCTCCGCTATGATTATACTACCTCAGAAGGAATCACGAGGGTCAGTTATGTTCGTACGAGCATGCGTTTCAAATGTGACTGGAAGAAAAGACTCCTGAGAACCGACTTCACGGCCATAAGTGAACTTGTCACGACAGACAGGAGGTCAGGGAACATTGAACTGATTCCGAGGAAAGAGTCATTCAGCAGCCGGGATGCCTTGTCTGACAAGGCGATAATGGATTTCGATCCTGAGTTCTGGAAAGAGTACAACATCATCGAACCTACCGAAAGCCTTGACAAGGCAATCGGCCGGATCAAGAAACAGACTGACAGAAATTGAGTATATTTGTCGTGAAATGACTAACGGCAGATTATTCCTCATTCCCTCCCCTCTTGGAGACAACAATCCCTCTGAAGTGATTCCGGGGTCAGTCCTTGAGATAATCACCCACATCCGCAAATACGTAGTCGAGGAGACAAGGACTGCCAGGAGATACCTTTCCTCGGCAGGACTTAAAGGACGCATCGGAGAACTGGAATTCAGGGAACTCAATGAACACACAAAGCCGGCTGAAGTAGAGGCTCTGTTGGAGTTGTTCCATGACGCAGATGGAAAGCCTTGCGATGTAGGGCTAATCTCTGAAGCCGGCCTTCCTGCAGTCGCAGATCCAGGAGCCGCCCTGGTGGCCCTCTGCCATGTCCATGAAATCCGTGTGATACCACTTGTCGGGCCATCTTCATTAATGCTCGCCCTCATGGGTTCAGGCCTGAACGGACAGAGTTTTTCTTTCCAAGGCTATCTCCCTGCCAAGACAGATGAGAGGCGAAAGGCTATCCGGGAAATGGAATCCCTCTCTGCAAGGTTGGGACAGACAGAGATATTCATTGAAACTCCCTACCGCAACGATTCAATGCTTTCCGACCTGAAGGCCGTCCTGCAACCATCAACCAAACTCTGCATAGCCGCCGATATCACCCTTCCCGAAGAAACCATAATAACCAGGACAGTCAGGCAATGGAAGTCTTACAACATGCAGATAGGCAAAAGGCCGTGCGTTTTCCTGATCCTGGCAGATAGGAACAGATGACTATGAATATAAGAATTGACAGATACGGTGCCATCGAGCTTTCCGGGATGGAATTCCATTCATTTCACGGTTGCCTTGAAGAGGAACGAAGGGATGGAAACACCTTTGTAGTGGATTTTTTAGGGAATATGGATGTCCTGAAGGCAGCCAGGACCGACGATCTCAACAACACTGTCGATTATTCCAAGGTGTACCGGACAGTTGCAAAAGAGATGGAAAAACCGTCCAACCTCCTTGAGAATGTAGCCGCCAGGATAGCTGACGCTATAGACCATGAATTCCCGGAATTCTTCTTCGTAAAGGTCAGGGTCTCGAAAAAGAATCCTCCCGTAGGTGGCCCTTGTTCCTGGTCAAGGGTGACCGTGACAAGAGGTTCGCGCTTTTTGTCCATCGGCGATCCACACAGTTTCTGAAACATGAAGATCGCACTCCTTACATTGGGCTGCAAACTCAACTATGCTGAGACATCCACGTACGAACGCGGATTCGTCTCGGCCGGTCTTGAAGTCGTCGGTTGGGAAGAGAAGGCGGACGTCTATCTCGTGAATACCTGTTCGGTCACGGAGAGGGCGGAAAAGAAGTGCAGGAATGTCATTCGCAAGGTTCACAGGGTTTCTCCTGATGCGAAGATAATAGTCACAGGTTGCTATGCCGAGCTACGGAGAAGCGAGCTTGAGGCCATCGACGGAGTCGCCCGGGTCTTCGGTGCCGCCGAAAAGACCCGTGTCGTTCCCGAATCCCTATCATTGCTGGGGATCAGCCGCCAGGGAGTATTGTCCCCGACGGGTAAATCCCTCCCATCGCAAGCGATGGGCCCCTCCCGTTCACCTGGCCACGGGCGGCCAGGCCCTTCGGGGGCAATACTCCCTGGTGGCTCTGATCTGACAGATCAAGAGGTACTGGAGGCATATTCATCGGAGGAGAGGACACGGTCGTTCCTGAAAGTGCAGGACGGCTGCAACAACTTCTGCGCTTACTGCACCGTCCCGTTCGCCAGAGGCACCTCCCGCAATATTCCCATCGCCTCTGCCGTGGCACAAGCCAGGGAAATAGCCTCCACCGGAATAAAGGAGATCGTGATAACCGGAGTCAACACAGGAGACTTTGGCCGCACTACCGGAGAGAGCTTCCTAGAGCTGCTCAAACGGCTGAACGATGTCGAAGGAATCGAGCGTTACCGGATTTCTTCAATAGAACCGAACCTGATTACCGAAGAAATAGTGGATTGGATCGCATCCGGGACCAAGTTCCAGCCACATTTCCACATTCCCCTCCAGTCCGGATCTGACGAGATACTTTCACGAGTCCGCAGGCGCTACACCACGGAGTTTTTCGCAGACAGGATAGACTACATAAGATCAGTCATGGATCCCCGTCCTGGAGAGAAGGAAGGGAACCTGAAACCGTTCGTCTTTTTCGGCATAGATGTGATCGCCGGCCTCCCGGGAGAAACTGATGACCTCTTCGAAGAGACCTGCATGTTCCTCAAAGAAAGGATCAAACCTGCATTCATCCACATATTCCCCTATTCCAAAAGGCCGGGAACTGTTGCAGCGAACTGGAAGGACCAGGTAAGGGATTCAATAAAGACAGAACGTGTAGCAAGGCTGGAGTCCCTCTGCGACGAGCTTCACAGGGATTTCATAGAAATGAACAAAGGACGCCTTTCACAAGTCCTTTGGGAATCTGATGTGAAGGATGGGATCATGGGAGGCTACACTGGGAATTACATAAGGGTCGAAAGGCCTTTTGACCCTTCGAAGGTTAATACGATAGAGGATATTATTATATGACAGGAGGCAGGGCAAGGCTTACATTCCTCGGGAGCGGGACCTCGCAGGGAGTTCCGATTATCGGATGCAGTTGCAGAGTATGCCGTTCGTCCGACAGCCGTGACAAGCGGTTCAGGGCTTCGGCTTTCATTGAATATGAGGGGCTGAATATCCTAGTCGATGCAGGCCCTGATTTCAGGATGCAGATGCTGGCGCACGGGATCAGCCATCTCGATGCCATCCTGCTGACCCACAACCACAAGGACCACACCGGAGGGCTTGATGATGTCCGTTCACTGAACTATGTGGACCGCTGCGCTGCTGAGATTTATTGCGAACGGAATGTCCTTGAGGACCTCATCCGGGAATATCCATACGTATTCAAGTTCCCAAAGTATCCGGGAGCCCCGGAATGGCACCTCCATGTCATTGATGAAAAGCCCTTTGTCATCAGTAAGGATACCTCCGACAAGGAACTGGTCTGGGTTCATGATGTCGGCTACCACTACCGCCTCCCGGATGGTTCCCTGGTTCCAACTGCACGCTGCCTTGAGGATATGATCGAAACAGCCGTGCCAGCAGGCGGCAATCCGAAAAGTGAAGGAACGGTCATTATTCCGATTAGGGGGCTTCATGACAGGCTGCCGGTACTGGGATTCCGATTCGGAGACATAGCATACCTGACAGACATGAGTTCAATCCCTGAAAGTGAATTTTCAAAACTTGAAGGGCTGAGACACCTCACCCTGAACACGGTAAGCTACAACAGGCACCACTCCCATTTCAGCCTGGCCGAGACTCTGGAGATGGCTGACAGGATCAGGGCAGAGCACACATGGCTCACCCATCTTTCGCACACCTTCCCCGTCCATGAACAGTTCTGCAATGATTTGGAACGGATGTGTGAAGAGATGAGAATCCACTCATCCGTACAACCAGCCTACGATGGGCTGGTCATCGAATAGACAAGACTAGATATTCGGACCTCGTACCGATCCTGAACTTTCCTCCCCAGATTCCGAGACCGGAACTCACGTAGTACCGAGTAGAACCTCTCCGGTATTCTCCGAAAGCTTTTTCATACATAGCATCGGTAATCCAGTTGCCCGGCCAGACTTGTCCGTGATGGGTATGTCCGCTGAACTGGAAATC
>JAGCWD010000045.1 GCA_017962025.1 Bacteroidales bacterium | reverse complement strand
GGATACTCCGTGACCGTCAGAAAGAAAGATGGCACAGAAGGGACCTACTCACTGAATGCGGACCGCACGTTCGCACGCAATAATTTCCTGGGTATTTCAGGATATGTGGATCAGAGAGTTTCTTCTTGGCACGCTTCAAACACTCAGGGCCCCAACGAAATATGGTATACTACAACGGACGGGGAGGCCGCAAATTACTATGCCAGCACCTCGGTTACAGGGAATGAAGTTGATGAAATCATTGCTCCCAATGCAAATAACGGACTTGGAATCATCCGATTCAAGGCTCCGCTATCTATGATAGATGCACGGGCTATGTTTTACAATTCAAACCTGACCACTGTATCATTACCTGACGCGGTAGAGACTATTGCAGAAAGCGCTTTTAACCGTACTAATCTTAAACAAATAACACTGCCCAATAATCTCAAGACAATTGGTAGAAGTGCCTTCTCAGGAACTAAGCTTGAAACAATAGTTTTGCCTTCAGGTCTTCAAACAATAAAAGGTGGAGCATTCGACAGTTGTACGAGCCTGGAGAGCATTACTCTTCCCGAGTCAGTCCAAACATTAGAGTTCCCTATTTTCGGAAATTGTACGAGTCTCAGGGAATTCAATGGCAAGTTCGCTTCAGCTGACGGAAGATGCTTGATCGTCGAAGATGATGGTGTAAAGACACTTGGGGCATTTGCTTCCAAGGGGATGGAAGGCATGACTTATTCCGTGCCGGCTGATGTACAAAGGATTGCCATGTCCGCATTTATGTATGCTTCATTAAGCCATATTGTTCTTCCAGAAGGATTGAAGAGTATTGAATCGCAAGCATTCTTAAGCAGTGAATTGGTTGATGTCACCATCCCCAGTACTGTCCAATCCATTGGCAATATTGCTTTTGCATACTGCAGAAACCTGCAATCCATAAAGATACTTAGATCAGATGATGTCATTCAGGCAACAGGAACAGGGATATTCGACGCCGCCAGTGGGACGACCGGGTGTCCGATCTATGTGCCGAGTGGATTGCTGGGATACTACAAAGTATATAGGTACTGGGAGAACTATGCTACCCGCTATGAGGCACTTTAGGACAAGAGTGAGATCTGGTATACTACGACCGATATGAGTAGTTGAATCCGATTAGATCATGAGAGACTCTCTTCACAAATCATCCAGGATTGCGCCGTGGATTGCGCTGTCGTGCCTGGTGGTACCTATGTTCGCGTCGTACTTCTTCGACGATATGTTCAGCACCTTGTCCCATCTGTTCGAGAATCCTTCACTGCTTGAACTCGGTTGGAATTCAGCTGATTACGGCCTCTACACCAGCGGCTATTCGGTCCTATGCGTGTTCGGCGGCCTGGTAATCTGCGGAATGCTGCTTGACAAATGGGGGGTAAAGGTCACGGGATCGATATTCGTGGGGATGATGGCCGTAGGTGCCGCGCTTGTTACCTGGGCTATAACCTCGGGGCTCGCTCCGAAGACTTCCCTGACCATAGCCTACATCGGATGCATGCTGTTCGGTCTGGGCAGTGAGATTGCCGGGGTGGCTGTCACCCGCTCGATTGCGAAATGGTTCAAAGACGGTCCCATGGCCTTTGCCATGGGACTCCAGCTGGCAATAGCAAGGCTCGGAACCGCATTCGCCCTGGTCATGTCGCCGAAATTGGTGGCCGCAAAGGCTCCCGGGGAGATTTATTCATTGGCAGAAACCGCCAGGCCAGCCTTCCTTGGATTAGGGTTGATGGTCGCGGGAATGATCCTTTGGGCACTATTCGTGGCGATGGATGCAAGACGTGACAGGATAGTCGGTTTAGATGTCGGACAGTCTTCAGAGAGTGACAAATTCCGTTTCTCGGATGTGCTGCAGCTGCTGAAGAACAAGCAGTTCATCATGATAGCCCTGCTCTGCGTATTCTTCTACAGCAGCATCATTTCGTTCAAGAAATTCGCAAGCGCCATCCTTATTCCCAGGTTCGGTGTACCTGTGGAGGCGGCCAGCTGGATGGTCTCCATGCTGCCTTTCTCGACCGTCATCTTCGCTCCCCTGTTCGGAATGATGGTTGACAAGCTGGGAAAGGGTACAAAATGGATGGTGACTGGTGCCATCCTGGCACTTACCGCCCATCTTCTGCTGGCATTCGCGCCCCAGGGAGTTCCCTTCTACGGCTATCTTTCCATGGTCTTCCTCGGGTTCGGTTATTCCCTGGTACCTGCCGCTATGTGGCCGAGTGTGCCGAAGATCGTTCCAGACAAGATACTCGGGACCGCATATTCATTGATTTACTGGGTGCAGAATCTCGGACTCATGCTTTTCAAGATGCTGGCAGGGAATATCCTGGCGGCCGGCACGGCTGCGTCAGCCATCCAGCAGGCTCCTGACGGCACGGGCTCTGCAACCGCGGTTAGTTCAGCCGCAGGTGCCGTCGGAGTGGAGGTGATGTTCGTGGCGGTCTGCATCGCCGCACTGGTCCTCGCCTTCGGTCTGAGGCATTCCTCAGCACGAAAGCCAGAGCTCCGTCTCGACGACCCTATTCAGTGATGTTAGGCTCCTCGAGACCGAGGTGCTTCTTGCGGTCGACCACCTTCAGGAGGAAGCCGAGCAGCAGGGCTGCCACGCCGAGGCAGGCCAGCATGACGAGAGGAGCGGTATAATTGAACTGGGTCGGATCGGTGACACCCGGATTGGTCTTGTCAAGCACCTTGCCGATCAGAAGCGGGAAGAGCCAGAGACCGATGTTCTGTATCCAGAAGATCAGCGCATAGGCTGAGCCGATGATCTTGGAATCAACCAGCTTGGGAACACTGGGCCATAGTGCTGCGGGAACCAGAGAGAATGATGCTCCTAAGACAAGGATTGTCAGGTAGGCCACGACCACCCCGCCGACAGCGTTGCCCTTGAAGGCTGGCAGGATGAAGGCGAAGGTAAGGTGGCAGAAGACAAGAAGCAGGGAGCCGAGCACCAGCATCGATGCGGCTTTACCCTTGTGGTCCACATAGTTGCCAAGGATAGGGGTGATACCGACAGCCAGCAGAGGGAACACCGCGAAGACTGTCTCCGCGCTCTGGCGCATGTAACCCATGTAGCAATACACTACCAGAGCCACAATCGCAGTAGCAAGAAGACCGTATTTCAAAGACTTGCCCTTCACGAAGTTGCTTGAGAAGGAAGCAACTGCAACTACCAGCATGATAAGGTACTGGACAATGGTCACCGTGCTGCCACCCCAGAAGGATGAAGGATCGACAGGGCTGAAGGTAAGATTGCACTGGAGCATATTCACCGCATACTTCTGGAACGGGAAGATCGCTGAATAGTACAACACGCAAAGAAGGGCGACGAGCCAGAATCCACCGCTGCGAAGGATCTGTCCGATGTCGCTCACCTTGAAAGGATCGTCCTTTTCTTCGGCCTCTCCGGTCTGGGCATCCAGCTTGCGGTCCATGAAGAAATAGACAATGAACATGATGAGGGCTATGCAGAGGAGCACTACTCCGAAAGCAACGGAGCGGGAGACATCGACATTGCCTCCAAGTTTCGCAAAGAAGGGCGAGAATATCATGCAGGTAGCGACTCCAAGACGGGCGAGGGCCATTTCAGAACCCATCGCAAGAGCGGTCTCCCTACCTTTGAACCACTTCACGATACCGCGGCTCACGGTGATTCCGGCCATCTCCACTCCACATCCGAAGATCATGAATCCGCAGGCGGCAAGCTTAGCTGAAGCGGGCATTCCGCGATAGAAGGGCGAAACACCGATCTCATCGAAGACGGGAATATAATTCAAGTTGTTGGTAAACCAGGTCTCAAGGCCGCTGCCGATGAATGAACTGCTGACGGCATACCATTTTATAATTGCTCCTACCAGCATCACGGCACCGGAAAGGACCGCCGTGAAGCGGACCCCCATCTTGTCCAGGATGATGCCTGCGAAGATCAGGAAGAACACGAAAACATTGAGGAAAGTCTCGGCTCCCTGCATGGTACCGAAGGCGGTGGAATCCCATCCGCGAGTCTCAGCCATCAGGTCTTTGATGGGAGAGAGGATGTCCATGAATATGTAGGAGCAGAACATTGCAAGGGCCAGGAGCAACAAGGCTGTCCAGCGCATCGCAGCCGAATCCCTGAGGGATGGTTTTACAGTCGTTTCAGACATTGTGCTTGAGTTTTATTCTTGATTCTGCGAATTTAACTATTATTAAATAAATATCGTACCTTTGTCCATCCAAGTTTTTCCTGGGATGTACAAGATTCTTGACAAAGTCAACACTCCGCAGGACCTTAGGAAGCTGGACCTTTCCGAGCTGCCGGGGCTATGCGACGAGATAAGGGATTACATAGTCAGATGCTGCGCTGAGAATCCGGGACACCTGGCCTCCAGCCTGGGTGCAGTGGAACTCATTGTGGGGATGCACTATGTCTATGACACTCCTTCCGACAAGCTGGTTTTCGACGTCGGTCACCAGGCCTATGCCCACAAGATCATTACAGGCCGCAAGGAGGCATTCAAAAACAACCGCAAACAGGACGGAATCAGCGGCTTTCCGAACAGGGATGAAAGTCAATTCGACGCTTTCGGAGCGGGCCATGCCTCGACATCTGTCTCAGCAGCCCTGGGCCTTGCAAAGGCGGCCCAACTCTCAGGAACCGGAGAAAAGGTTGTCGCCATGATCGGTGACGGTGCGATGACCGGCGGACTGGCCCTGGAAGGTCTGAACAATGCCGGAGATTCCGACACTGACCTTCTGGTGATCCTCAATGACAACGAGATGGCCATAGACAGCAATCGCGGAGCCATCCATTCCTATCTCCTGAAATTCACCACCGATCCTGCCTACAACAAACTGAAGACCCACGTCTGGGAAAGACTTGGAGCCGGAAGACTTCGCAACTGGTTGCAGCGTGTAGTCAGGAACCTCAAGTCCGGACTGGTCAACCGGTCTGGAGGAGACCTGTTCGAGGCTTTTGGATTCAGGTACTTCGGTCCGATCGACGGAAACGACATCTTCAAGGTCATACGCACCCTCAGAAGGCTGAAGGACATAAAAGGACCTAAGATCCTTCACACCTGCACTGTAAAGGGCAAGGGCTATGCTCCGGCCGAGGCTGATCCCACCACCTGGCATGCTCCGGGAAAATTCGATCCCGAGACAGGAGAGAGAATAAGTGGATCTCCTGCCATTTCGACAGGCTCAGGGTCGGACAGGGTACGTTACCAGGATGTCTTCGGTGAGGTCCTTTGCGAGTTGGCAAGGAAAGATCCCAAGGTTGTCGGAATCACTCCTGCGATGGCCACCGGAAGCGGCATGACTGCATTTGCGGAAGAATTTCCGGACAGGTTCTTCGATGTGGGAATTGCAGAGGAGCATGCTGCTACATTCTCCGCTGGACTGGCCGCCGGAGGGATGAAACCATATTGCTCGATCTATTCAACCTTCGCCCAGAGGGCATATGACGAAATCGTCCACGACGTGGCGCTTCAGCATCTTCCAGTAGTGTTCTGTTTTGACAGGGCCGGACTCGTGGGAGAGGACGGAGCCACTCACCAGGGAGTCTTCGACCTGGCAGCCATGAGGAGCATCCCGAACACCATTCTCGCAGCCCCGAAGGACGAGAAGGAATTGAAGGACATGCTCTACATGGGATTGGAGATTACCGATGGCCCATATATAATAAGGTATCCCAGAGGCCTTGGTGAAGGAGTCTCCTGGAAGGATGAAATACCTTCAAGACTTGAGGCGGGGAAGAGTGAAAAACTGATGGACGGTTCATCTGTCGCAGTGCTGGCACTGGGTCCCGTATCCCACAGGACCATGGAGGCAGCCTCGAGGATAAAGGAGGAGACCGGCAGGAATCCCATCGTTTACAATGTAAGGTTCCTCAAGCCCTTCGACTTTGAAATGATGGAGGATGTCAAGGACTGCGGCACCATAATCACCCTCGAAGACGGCGCTCTTAAGGGAGGCCTGTACGACGAGGTCTGTGAATATGTTTCCAGCCATGGCATCAAGGCCACTGTAAAGGGTTTCGGAGTGCATGACAGATTCATGCCCCAAGCTACCGTCAGCCAGCAAAGGAAGGCCTGTGGGCTGGACGTAGAGAGCATATATTCCGTTCTTTCCAAGCTGTTCAAAAATAATTGAAAAAGTTTTGGAGAATCGGATTTAATGCCTATCTTTGCAGTCCCTTTGTCAAAAGGGGTCTTTGAAATACTGCCGAAATAGCTCAGTTGGCCAGAGCACGTGATTTGTAATCTCGGGGTCGTGGGTTCGAATCCCTCTTTCGGCTCTAGCCTTAACGAACTGTTTCAGAGAAACTTGGGGGGATCGCATAGCGGCAATTGCGGCGGACTGTAAATCCGCTCCCTCAGGGTTCGGTGGTTCGAGTCCACCTCCTCCCACTCCTTCTTCGAAGGCCTGCGGAGTTTTTGTGCAAGCCGAGT
>JAGCWD010000044.1 GCA_017962025.1 Bacteroidales bacterium | reverse complement strand
GTTCGAGTTCCCTGCGCCTATAAGTCCGACGCAGACATAGAGTGCTGCAACACTGCTGGCGAACAAAAGACCTGCCACTCCGATGAATATCAGTAATGCGCTGATGATAAAGAACTTGGATGCAGAAATCCTGGAAAGGATGAACGTACCGGCCAGACATCCGAAAGTCCTCACCAGGAAGTAGAGGCTGGTAGCATACCCCGCCTGGTCAAGGGTCATGGCAGCCCTTTCCTGCAAGATCTTGGGGGCGGTAATGTTAATTCCCACATCTATTCCTACATTCATCACTATTCCTATGAAAAGCATCAGGATGCTCCCCATCCCCAGCATGCGGAAGCAGTCTGAGAACGAAGACGCCTTGCCACCAGTCTCCTGCTCCTTTATTTCCGTTACTGCAAGCCAGGCCAGCACTGCAATGTCGATTATCGCAAAAATGACGAAGAGGAACCTCCAGTCTCCAAACCTCATCGCTGCCTGCACTGCCAGTATAGGAGCGAGGAATGATGCAATGGCCTTTATGAATTGTCCAAGGGTCAGGAAACTAGGCTGTTTCTGAGGGCTGACAAGACTGGCTACGAGAGGATTGAGGGACACCTGTATGAAAGTGTTTCCTATCCCTATCAGGGAAAATGCCAGTATCATGGAGACCACGCTGTAAGACACAAACGGAATAACGAGTCCCAACAGGTTCACCACCATGCTCAGAAGGACTGTCTTCCTCCTTCCTATCCTGTTAATCATCATGCCAGTAGGCACTGAAAGGACAAGGAACCAGAGGAACATCATTACTGAGAATGCATTGGCTGCAGTGTCACCAAGGCTGAAATCCTGCTTGAGATAATTGGTAGCTATGCCCACAAGGTCACAATAACCCATAATGAAGAAAGCCAGGAGCACGGGCAGAATCCTGGAAATCTGTCTGTTTTTTTCCATAACGGTAAAACTTGCCATTAGCCTCTTACAAATATAACAAATTTGAATATTTATAGGGAAATTGTTAGTTTTGCTCATTAAACTAATTACTTATTAAACTAATTACCAATTAAGAACTAATAGAACATTGGCTTAATTATGTTCAAGATTCTGACACGAGAAATGCTGACACCCAACATCTGCAAGATGGTAGTGTCAGCTCCCAGAATTGCAAAGGCTGCTTTGCCTGGGCAGTTCCTTATCGTCCTGGCAAATGAAGAGGGCGAACGTATTCCTTTAACAATCAGCGACTACAACCGTGAAGCAGGCACCGTGACAATCGTCACCCAACTTATAGGGGCTTCCTCTGCCGCCATCATCGCCAAGGAAGAAAGAGAGTTCTTCCGTGACGTTGTCGGCCCCCTGGGAAACCCTTCCGAATTCGTCAACATGGACGAAAGCCAGCTCAAGGGACAGCGCTACGTTTTCATAGCCGGTGGTCTCGGTACCGCTCCAGTCTATCCGCAGGCGAAATGGCTCCATGACAGGGGCGTAGCTGTGGATGTCATCATCGGTGCCCGAACGAAGGACCTCCTTATCTACACCGAGGAGCTGGGCTCAGCCTGTGACAACCTCTATCTCTGCACCGACGACGGAAGTGCAGGCTTCCACGGAGTCGGAACCGCATGCCTTGAACAACTCGTCGCCGAAGGACATGAATATACCAAAGCGGTAGCGATAGGTCCTATGATCATGATGAAGTTCGCGACCCTCACCTGCAAGAAGCTCGGGATCCCCATCGATGTCAGTCTGAACATGCTGATGGTCGACGGTACCGGAATGTGCGGGGCCTGCAGGGTAACCGTTGCGGGAAAGACCAGGTTTGCCTGTGTTGACGGACCTGAGTTCAACGGCTACGACGTCGATTTCGATGAGGCGATGAGACGTCTTGGACAGTACAATGCCGAAGAGGCTGAGGAGAAGGCAAAATACGTTAAGTGATATGGCAGAGAGAATTCCCAGAGTACCGGTAAGGGACCAGGATCCCAAGGTACGTGCACATAATTTCGATGAGGTTTGCTACGGCTACAACCTAGAAGAGGCAATGACAGAAGCATCTCGCTGCCTCCATTGCAAGAACCCACGCTGCGTTACCGCATGCCCGGTCAGTATAAAGATTCCTGAGTTCATCGCCAAGGTCAAGGAAGGCGACATCAATGGCGCAGCAGCAATAATTGCCGAGGATTCCTCCCTTCCGGCAGTCTGCGGTCGTGTATGCCCGCAGGAGACCCAGTGCGAGGGTAGTTGCATCCTCGGAGTAAAGGGAGAGCCGGTGGCTATTGGAAAACTCGAGAGATTTGTCGCCGACCACACTTCGGAGGGGGTGGCACATCCGTCAGTAGATGGAAAATCCAAGAAAGTGGCCGTGATCGGTTCCGGTCCAGCCGGACTGGCGTGCGCATCCGACCTTGCCAAATGGGGCTATGACGTTACCATATTCGAAGCCCTCCACAAGGCCGGCGGAGTCCTTGAATACGGAATTCCTGAATTCCGTCTCCCTAAGGAGAAAGTCCTGAAAAAAGAGATCGAGGAGGTTAAAGCCCTTGGTGTCAAGATTGAAACCGATGTCATAATCGGCCGTACCGTCTCAATTGACAGCCTCATTGACGACGAAGGATTCGAAGCAGTGTTCGTAGGGACAGGGGCCGGACTTCCAAAGTTCATGGGAATCCCTGGTGAGAATCTCAACGGAGTCTTCTCCGCCAACGAGTTCCTGACCCGAAACAACCTCATGAAGGCTTTTAGGGAGGACTACATGACACCTATCCATGCAGGAGCCAAGTGCTGTGTAGTCGGAGGAGGCAATGTCGCCATGGATGCCGCCAGGACTGCCCTCAGGCTCGGAGCCGACACATCTATCATCTACCGTCGTACCGAGGTGGAACTGCCTGCGCGTAAGGAGGAAGTCCACCACGCGAAGGAAGAAGGAATAGACTTCAGGATGCTTACCAATCCAGTTGAGATAATAGGAGATGAAAAAGGATGGGTAAAGGCACTGAGATGCATAAAGATGGAACTTGGAGAACCGGATGAGAGCGGAAGACGCTCCCCTGTCCCGATTCCAGGTTCCGAATTCGAAATTCCTACCGAAACCGTGATTATGGCCCTTGGCACAGCACCCAACCCTTTGATTATCAACAAGACAAAGGGTCTTGAAGCGACCAGGAGAGGCGGACTGGTAGCCGATGAAGACGGAAGGACCACCCGCGAAGGAATATTCGCAGGCGGTGATGCCGTCACCGGCGCCGCCACCGTCATCCTAGCTATGGGCGCCGGAAGGAAGGCGGCCAAAGCCATAGATGAATACTTAAAGACCAAGTAATATGCTGATGCTCACCATTGCGGCAGTCGCTCCTGCCCTGATCCTGCTCTGGTATGTTTACCACAAGGACACAGAGCCCGAGCCCTCCAGGTTGATATTCAAAGGGTTCTTTTACGGAGGGTTGTCCGCCCTCCTTTCAACCCTGATTTCCGGTCCCCTTTTGAACATGGGGTTTTACACCACGGAGCCATCGACATGGGGAGAAGCGAACAAGATCGCCTTTTTCGGAGCTGCCATCCCGGAAGAGACTGCCAAGCTACTGATGCTTTGGCTGCTTCTCCGCAACTGCCAGGAGTTTGATGAACGCTACGACGGAATAGTTTACGCCACAACCATAGGACTCGGATTCGCTG
>JAGCWD010000043.1 GCA_017962025.1 Bacteroidales bacterium | reverse complement strand
TTCTGAGAATTGAGAAGAGCTTCAACCCACACCTGCGCCTTGGCCTTGAGATCCTTGTCGTCCAGGATGTAGGCAAGGGGAAGAAGCCCGTCAATCCAGTACGGTCCCCTCTCCCAGGCATCTCCATCGCCGCCGAGCCAGGCATTCCTTGCACCGACGACGTTGGGATAAACCTCATCGAGATGCCCCGTGAGACCGGTCACCTGGGACTGAAGCTGCAATTTCAACCAACCCTCGGGCTTTATCGCACCCAACGGAAGCTCCAGATAGCGGCTCTCAAGCAAAGGTGCCCTGTTGGATATATAATCCTGCGCCGTGGCGGAAGCCAACGAGAGTGCAAAAAAACTTACAATAAAAAAGAACCGTCTCATAATCGATCTATTATTCACCAACAAGCGGTACCCAGACCTTCATCTTTCCGGCCTCTCGGTTGTCCCAGGAATAATAAGGAATATAGTTCAGAGTCTTGTCACCTACATGAGCGGCTATGCTGACTATACCGTGAAGCTTCCCGGATTCATAGGCAGCGTCGAAAGAGGCATCCTCGGCAATGCGCAGGTCGTCGAAATCAACCTTGTTGTCAGCCTCCTCAATGCAGTAAACCAGCGGTCCACGCTGTACGGCACGCATTCCGACATCTTCCTTGACCCTAGGATCGGCAGCAACCACCTCAACAGGCATGTCGAAATTGATTTCGATCTTGTCTCCGTCACTCCACTTGCGGTCAACCACTGCATAACCTTTATCTACAGGTGCTTCGAAAGCTTCTCCGTTGACTGCCAGGGTGTAGTCCTTGCACCAGCCGGGCACGCGAAGGCAGATCTGGGTCTTTAAGGAACCCTTCATGCCGACTTTCAGAGTCACAGCTCCTTCCCAAGGATAGTTGGTCTCCTGGCTAAGGGTTATGGCTTTCTTGCCGACCTTCACGTCAGCCTTGTTGCCTATGTAGAGATTCACCCAAAGGGCATTGTCTGAGACACCGTAGATATAGTTGCCGATGGAAGGAAGGAAGCGGCAAATCTGGCTGGGACAGCATGCACAGCCGTACCATTCCTGGCGGTGATGGTTACCGAGGGACTCCAAAGGATTCACATAGAAGAATGTGTCCCCTTCAAGGGAGATGCCGGCAAGGGCTCCGTTGTACATGGAACGCTCCATGACATCTGCGTACTTGCCGTCGCCGGTGAACTGGTTCATCCTCCAGTTCCACAGTACCATTCCCACCGAAGCACAAGTCTCACAATAGGCAGTCAGGTTCGGCAGGGAGTAGTCCTCGGTGAAGCCTTCATTGCTCGAACTCTGGCCGATACCTCCGGTTATGTACATGTTCCTCAGGACCACATCGTCCCAAAGCCGGTTCAGGGCGTCGATATAGCCCTGGTCACCAGTGTATGATGCCACATCTGCCATTCCACAGTAGAGGTACATGGAACGGACAGCATGACCGGAGATTTCAGACATCTCACGGACCGGAACTTCATCCTGGTAATATTGCGGAGGCCATGGCCTGTCAATAAGCTTTCCATAGGAACCGTAACCATGGCCTCTCTGTTCGAGAAGCCAGTTGGCGAACTCAAGGTACTTCTTTTCCCCGGTCGTCTGGTACAGTTTGACAAGGGCGAGCTCGATCTCTTCATGCCCGGGCACCCAGTGGCGCTTGTCAGGACCGAAGACGGTCATCATGTGGTCGGCCATCCTGATACAGACATCCAGCAACTTGCGCTTCCCGGTCACATTGTAGTAGGCGACACCGGCCTCGATCATGTGACCTGCACAGTACATCTCATGCTTGTCCATGTTGTCCCAACGGTTCTCCAGACCGGTCAGGGTGTAGAAAGTATTGATGTAGCCGTCCTCCTGCTGGGCTGCTGCAAACTTGTCGATCCATTCGTCACATTTGGCCTCGAGTACCGGATCCGGGTTGTTCTGAAGGGAATAGGCCATGCCTTCGAGGGCCTTGTAAACATCGGAGTCGTCAAAGAATATTCCCGAATGCTCCCCCTCACCCTTCGCCGCATTCTCAAAGTTGCGGATTCGTCCGGTCTGGTTTTCGATCTGGTCGATGCAGACCTTGAGAGTCACCTCCTTATGGCTATGGAGACGAGGTGTCCAGAAACCATCCTCTATCTTCACGTCCGAAAACTTCACCGGGGTGATCATCTTCATGTTGGTATCCTCCTTCTTTCCGCAGGAAACCATTGCCGATGCGGCAAGGAAGACTACTGCCATGAATAAAAGCGTGCGTCTCATCTGTGTTATTGTTTATTGGTTATTAATAATCAAAGTCTTTCCCGTGTCTTCAAGGTCAAGGATCACCGGATGCGAGAAGCCGGAATTGGGCTGGTGGAAGACAATCTTCAGGTTCCCGTCGAAATCCTTGAAGACCATCGGATGACCTCCATCTTCCTCGAATATGGGCTCGTCATCACATGTCCAAGGCCCGGCGAGTTTTCCGGAAGCGGAGCGGGAGAGGGCGACACAGTACTTCCCATCCTTGAAGGAAGACCAGAGGATAAGCAGTTCCCCGTCTTTTGTGCGGAACACGAAATTGCCGTCTGAAACGTAGGACTTACGCCTGTTGCCGTCGGGATCGGTCCAAATGCTCCCTCCGGTAGCCCAGGCAGCCTGTGATGCAGTGAATATGGTTACGGGCTCACCTGCTGCCGCAGAAAGGTCTTCCTTGAGAGGCATCACCTCGAAGGATCCGTCCACGACTTGCACCCATTCATGGCAGAAAACCATGTAAGGGGCCCCGTCTTCAACCCATAGGGTACCGTCCAGGGCCATATATTCCTTCGGTGTTGTGAGTTCCTTTCCGAGCGGCAGGAACGGACCTGACGGAGAATCTGACTTGAAAATCTGAGTTCTCCTGTAGGTAAAGTCTGGCCAACCTTCAACGCTTTCAGCCCATTTCCTGTCAGTGTTCAGAGTGGCGAAAAGGTACCATGAACCTTTATAATTATGGACTTCCGGCGCCCAGACCCTGCCCGTTATGAAATTGTCTTCCGGGACGGTAAAAACCCTTTCAGGGCCTGTCCATGTCTTGAGGTCCTTGCTGGTGAAGGCCTCAACTCCGCCCAGGCCTTCAGGAGTGGTGGAACTGCGGTAAAGGTAATAGGTCTTCGTGGAAGCATCAGCCACAATGAAAGGGTCACGGCAATAGATACTGTCCGATGGAGCTCCTTCTCCTGTCTCCGTGCTCGCTGATCCCTTGGAAGGGCGATCCTTGCACGAGACTGCCAGGGCAAGGACTGAAAGGATGATTATCGGTAGATGTCTCATGACTGGGATAAAAAAACTGTTCCTGACGGAAAGACTTCCGCCAGGAACAAATTTACCGATAATCTTTATGATTATCAATATTGATTTACTCAGCCTTGGGCTCTTCGACGGGCTCAGCAGCCGGGGTAGCCTCAGCGGCGGGAGCGGCTTCTGCTGCAGGAGCGGCCTTCTTGGCGCGGCTACGGCGGGTAGCCTTCTTCTCTTCCTTCTTGGCGGAAGCGAGGGCGGCCTCGTTGAAGTCGACAAGTTCGATAAGGGCCATATCGGCACCGTCACCGAGACGGAAACCTGTGTGAAGGACGCGGGTGTATCCGCCCGGACGATCGGCGACCTTAGGGGCGATGACACCGAAGAGTTCCTTAACAGCTTCCTTGTCCTTGAGGTAACTGAAAACTACACGGCGTGAGTGGGTGGAATCCTCCTTGCACTTGGTGATAAGCGGTTCGACGTAGGTCTTGAGGGCCTTAGCCTTGGCGACAGTGGTCTGGATCCTCTTATGCTTGATCAAGGAAGAGGCCATGTTGGCCATCAAAGCCTTGCGGTGGCTGCTCTTGCGGCCAAGGTGATTGATTGCTTTATTGTGCCTCATTGCTATTCGTTGTTCTTTTTCTTGGGTTCAATATTATACTTTCTTACATCCATACCGAAAGTAAGCTTCATCTTTTCGACCAGCTGGTCAATTTCGTTGAGGGACTTCTTGCCGAAGTTGCGGAACTTCATGAGTTCGTTCCTGGAGTAGGAAACCAGGTCGGCGAAGGTGTCGATCTCAGCGGCCTTCAGGCAGTTGTAAGCCCTCACTGAGAGGCCCATGTCTGAAAGCTTGGTGAGAAGGAGATGTCTCATCCTGAGGCTCTCTTCGTCCAGCTCCTTGGAATCGGACTCGACAGCGCTCTCAAGGGAGATCTTCTTGTCATCGGTGAAAAGCTTGAAGTGATAGATAAGGATGTTGGCCGCCTCCTGAAGCGCCAAGTTGGGAGAGATTGAGCCATCGGTGATGATCTCAAGGTTTAGCTTCTCGTAGTCGGTCTTCTGTTCGACACGCCAGTTCTCGACTGTCCAATTGACCTTCCTGATGGGGGTATAGACAGCGTCCACAGGAATGGTTCCGATCGGAGTGTTGTCATCCCTCATCTCCTCGGCGGGCACGAAGCCACGACCCTTGGTGATGGTCAGGGAAATCTCGATGGTTACTGACGGTTCGAGCGAGCAGATGTGCTGCTCAGGATTCAACACCTTGAAAGAAGACAATCCCTTGGAGATATCCTCAGCGGTGAACTCGTTCTTGCCGCTGACAACGATGTTTGCCATCTCGCTGTCGACGGACTCCACCATCCTCTTGAACCTGACTTGCTTGAGGTTGAGGATGATGTCCTGCATGCCTTCGATCACTCCGGGAATGGTCGCAAATTCCTGATCCACACCGGAGATCTTGATCTGACTGATAGCAAAACCTTCCAGAGAGGCGAGAAGGATGCGACGGAGGGCGTTGCCGATGGTCTGTCCGTAGCCAGGCTCAAGAGGCCT
>JAGCWD010000042.1 GCA_017962025.1 Bacteroidales bacterium | reverse complement strand
TCGGCTAGGGAGATACTTGGAATTGCAGAGGAAGATACCTTCGCCAATTTCACGAGGCCTGATGAGAGTCATGGTGCGATAGACCACTTTTTCGTGAAGGGCGTCTCCCCTACTTCCTACAGAATGATAACTGAGGGTTATGGGGTGAGCAAAATGAGCGATCACTTCCCCATAGTTTTGAGAATAACTTACTAGAAAGGATAGCCAACTCCGAAATGGATGGCATAACTGTCCTTGGACAACCACTCGGACACATCATAATAGGCATTTTCGCCCTTCGATGGATCATAGGTCTTCATTCCAAGATCAAGCCTCAATATCAAGAAGTTAAGGTCCATTCGGATTCCAAACCCAATGTCGGAAGCCATACTGTTCTGGAAATCGTCAAACCTGAACTGCGAGTCCTTCGAATCCTCAGTTGCTTTCAGTGTCCATACATTTCCAATGTCCGTGAACAAGGCTCCGTAGAGTTTCCAGAACAGAGGGAACCTGTACTCCAGGTTGACCTCAAGTTTCACGTCTCCAGTCTGGCTAGGAATGACAAAAGAAGTATCTGTAGAAGCGCGTCCAGGGCCTAGGGTCCTGGCCTGCCAACCCCTCATGCTGTTGGCTCCACCACTATAGAACTGCTTTTCAAAAGGCATCGTGACTGAATTGCCATAGGCATGTCCGATTCCTCCCAGGACTCTCAAGGCGATAGCCCTGTTGCCATTCTTGCCCAAAACCGCCGTTTTTCCATATGTCACTTCAGAGCGGAGGTACTGTGAATAGGGAGTCCCCCATATCATCCTCGAGCCATACTGGTCCCGCTTCATCGATTTGTTGAACAGGCTGAGTACATTGCCTGAAGCGTCAAGCTGGAAACGGACATACTGGTAAGAAACCCTTGGGATAAGGTC
Source organism: Bacteroidales bacterium (assembly GCA_017962025.1). Taxonomy (GTDB): domain Bacteria; phylum Bacteroidota; class Bacteroidia; order Bacteroidales; family UBA932; genus Cryptobacteroides. Next base: position 5,126 of record JAGCWD010000042.1, on the reverse strand, counting down.
TGGACAAGATGTGTAGTAGAGCATGACACTCGATCCAAGGTCAAAGTGGTTCTGGTAAGCATCCCTCATGAAAGGATTCCCGGCCAAAGTGTTGTAAAAAGCCGGATCAAGGTGGTCCAAACGGACTATCTTTGCCTGAACCGGGAAGAACTGATACGAGAATCTGTTCCTGGAGAATGAACCTGTGTAGCCAAAGGAAGTAGAGATCATGTTCCTGGTATATTCAGGCCTGTTCTGATAGGTAAATGAAGCGCTGACCTCGGTCCTCGGGATATTCGGTCCCGTGAACAGGGTGTTCGGCAGTCCCAGGGTCTTCGGAAAACTGATGCTTCCGGAAACACCGAACTCTTCGGAGCGTACCCTCCTGTCGCTGGACTTGAACTGGAAGTTGCCAAGGAAGCTCAGGTTCAGCCACTGACCACCATGGAATATGTTCTTATGGAAATAGCTGAGTTGCGGAGAGACTCCCACGAGGCCGTTGGAATTGGTTGATCCTTCCAGATTGACCTTGAATCCCTGCATCCTCGAACGTGTTAGCGATATGTTGCAATCTACGATGTCCAACGAGTCCCTTGGGTTCAGCGATACATTGACACTATTGAATAATTTCAGGGCTGAAAGCCTTGAATACGTTGTGTTTACCTCTTCCTCATCATAGATCTCCCCTGGGACGATAGTGTTCATGTTCCTGAGAACCCTCCTGTTGAAGACCAGGTCCCTGTCCCATGTCATGTCCACATGGCCGAAAGTATATTTGTGGAAAGGACGAGCATTGTCCGGTGACTGGTTGCGGGTGTACTCCTTTATCATCATAAGGAGGTTCGCAGTGTCCCGGCGTTCAAGAGTGTCGGCTTCGAAGGAATAGTAGTTCTTGGTGAAACCGAACCACCCGTTCCTGCGCATCCAGGCCGCTGAGCGTTCAGTCTCCTGCTCTAATACAGATTCAGAGAGATAATCTCCCTTCTTGAAAGAGAGGTTTGCAGTGTCCGCAAAGAAATCCTTGCTAAACTCCCCTTCCGGAATGGAAAAGGTAATCTCGTCAATCTTGTATCGCTTCCCCAAAGTGACATTGTATGTGACGTCCACGTTCCTTCGATTGACCTTGACATCGCTGTCAACCTGGGAATTGTAATAGCCGAGATATTCGAGATGCCTCTTGATATTCTCTATCGAAGCTTCCACTTGGGAAGGGTTGTAAACAACAGGAGCCTCCCCTATCTTCCTGAAGAGGTTGCTCGCAAAACCATCTGAGTTTTTTCCCGACCAGTTGTATATGTTCAGGAAGGGGTTCCAGCCGAAAAGGATATAGGAGTTGGACTTCTGCTGGATGTATTTTTCTATCTCCTTGGGGTTGAACTTCTTGTCATTGGTGACCTCGACGCTGTTCTTTGCCAGGCGGTACTGGCCGTCCTCAAGAACGCGGGTCGTGCTGCACGAACAGACCAACGCAAAGGCGATGACCAGAACGGGAAATATGGCGGAGGACTTTTTTGACACCATGATTCTACAAAAATAGAAAGAATATTAATATATTTGTTCATCATAGGAAGACACTTTTATGAGCTTACCAGTTTCCGGCAACGAAATACGTTTCGTCAAATCCCTTGAAAGAAAAAAGGCCAGGGACGAGAACGGCATGTTTGTCGTGGAGGGTGCCAAACTCGTGGAGGAAGCTCTCCGATCCTCCTTCGAAGTAGTAAGGCACTATCGTGTTGAAGACATTGGGACAGGCGTCATGGAGAGGATGACCCTTCTAAACTCCCCTTCCCCTGCCCTGGCAGTCGTTCGCAAGCCCAAAGACTTGGAAATTGATGATCTGAAATTATCTTCACTGCCGGAAAAAGGTCTCTTCCTGGCCCTTGACGGAATAAGGGATCCTGGTAATCTGGGTACCATCTTGAGGATTGCTGACTGGTTCGGTCTGGACGGGGTATATGCATCTCCTGATACAGTCGATCTGTTCAATCCCAAGGTCGTGCAAGCGACTATGGGTGCCATTTTCCGGGTAAAGTTCCATTATTGTGACATAGCCAAGCTTTGCCGCTTCGTCTCACTGTCCGGAGGATCAGCTTACGGGACCTTCCTTGACGGAGAGAACATTTATTCAAAAAAACTTCTGACGGGAGAAGACACAAAGTCCCTCATCGTCATTGGAAACGAGGCGAACGGAATCTCTCCGGAGGTGGCTGCGACGGTTTCAGACAGGCTGTTCATCCCATCCTATCCTGAGGATTCCAGAGGCTCCGAATCACTCAATGCAGCCATAGCTACTGCCATTACTGTGGCTGAATTCCGCAGGCGCTCCATCTAAAAACAATAACATGATGAACGAAGAATCATTGATGCGGTCGCGAATCAGGAGGATCCTGATGATCTGCAGCAACTACGATGCCTTTACCCTCGAGGAGGACGGACGGATCGAAAGCCAGGTCACCAACGAGTACCGTGAACTGAACCTCAGCAATCCCCCGATGTTTATCTGGGCGAATTCTTCGGCTGAAGCCAGGGCGGTGATGGAGAAGGATTCGGAGATAGACATGGTCATGTGCATGTACAATGACCGTGACAAGGAAGTCTTCGAATTCGCCGCTGAGCTCAAAAGAAACGGGAGCGACGTCCCATTCATCATGCTCATCCATTATTCTAAAGCTGTGAGGCAGAGGCTGTTCGAATACGACCAGTCAGGGATTGATTTCGTTTTCAGCTGGCAGGGCAATGCAGATTTGATCCTGGCCATCGTCAAACTCATCGAGGATTCAGCGAATGCTGACAACGATGTCCTCGGAGTAGGAGTCAGGGTCATCCTTCTGGCTGAAGACTCTGTACGATACTATTCCACATATCTTCCAGAGCTATACAAATTACTCCTTACTCAGAGCCGGGAGTTCCTTACAGAGTTCTTAAATGAGGGACAAAGGAAGTATAGGAAACGCTCCAGGCCGAAAATTCTCCTTGCTACATGTTATGACAATGCACTGGCCTATTTCGAAAAATACAAGGAGAACCTGATGGGAGTCATCTCCGATGTCGGAATGGTGATTCACAAGGGAGACAACAACAAGAGCGAAAAACTCGATGCCGGACTTGATCTTGTCCGGAAGATCCGGGAATATGATCCTCTGATGCCGGTGCTGCTCCAGTCTTCCCAAGGGAGTATTGCGAAAGTAGCTGATGAGATGGGAGTCGGTTTCCTTAAGAAATTCTCAAGGACACTGTTCATGCAGCTCAGCGACTACATGAAGGAGGAATTCGGCTTCGGCGACTTTGTCTTCAAGGATTCATCCGGAACTGAATATGGCAGGGCAGCCAGTCTTTCACAGCTCGAGAAGATCGTCGGGGATGTGCCAGACAAGGTGCTCGTTAGCAATACCTCCCGCAATATGTTCTCGAAGTGGTTTTACGCCCGGGGACTTTTCAACCTTGCTGATACTTTCAAGCAGGCTCATCACACCGATGCCGGTGAATTCAGGAGTTTCCTGATGGAACAGATCAACAGATACCACCAGATTATCGGTCAGGGAGTCATAGCAGAATTCCACAGGGATTCCTATCAGGATTATTTCTGGTTCTCCAGAATCGGTGAAGGCTCCCTCGGTGGCAAGGCCAGGGGTCTGGCATTCCTCAATCATCTTATCCAGAAATATTCGTTGTCGGATAAGTATCCCGGAATGGAGGTCACCATTCCCAGGAGCATTGTCATTGCCACGGACTGGTTCGACAGGTTTATCATGGAGAACGGGCTGCAGTCGGTGATTGATTCAGAGCTCTCTGACGATGAAATCCTTTCTGAATTCGTGGCATCAATCCTTCCGACAGAATTGCTGAAGGATCTGAAGGCATTCGTGGAAAAAGTCGACAGGCCGGTGGCAGTACGTTCCAGTTCCAAACTTGAAGACAGTAATTACCAGCCTTTCGCCGGGGTCTATTCAACTTACATGTGTCCTTTCGTGGAAAACAAGGACAGAATGCTCAGGGAACTGACGAAGGCAATTAAGAGCGTCTATGCCTCTACGTATTTCGCAGGCAGCAGGGCTTACATCCAGGCAAGCGGCAATCTCCTTGGCGAAGAGAAGATGGCCGTTATCATACAGACCATCTGCGGTTCAACCCATGGCGACGACTACTATCCGATGCTTTCAGGAGTAGCCAGATCGATGAACGCCTATCCAATAGGCTCGGAGAAGGCGGAAGACGGTGTGCTCAACGTTGCATTCGGTCTTGGAAAGACAGTAGTAGAAGGCGGCAGGACTCTGAGGGTGGACCCCAAACAGCCTAGGAAGATCCTCCAGTTGTCTTCCCCAAAACTGGCGATGAGGGACACACAGAATGAAATGTACGTACTCGATTCCAGGCCGGGATCTTTCAAGATATCCCGTAACGATGGCATCAACCTCCGGAGGATATCCATAACAGAGGCACTTGGGAACTATGATCATCCCGAATTGGTGGCTTCCACTTACATTGCCCAGGACGACAGGATGCAGACAGGTGTGAACAGCCGTGGTCCAAGGGTCATCTCTTTTGACGGAATATTCCAGTACGACCGTTTCCCCCTGGCGAAGGCCATGTCCGAGATAATGGAGATCTGCCGTTCCGAACTTATGGGAGAGGCCGAACTTGAGTTCGCTCTTGATCTTGTCAAAGGCAGCAACGGGAAGGAATCTGTCCTGGAATTGCTCCAGGTCCGTCCTGTCTCGTCAGGACCTGAACTGAAGACATCCTCTATCTCCGAAGCATCCGAGATGATCGGAACTCCCGTCATCAGGAGCGACAGCGCACTCGGAAGTGGATGGTTCGGCGAATCAGGTTATTTGGTCATGATACCTCCGCATTCATTTGACAAGATGAAGACTGAGTTGATGGCCGGTGAGGTTTCCCGCGTCAATTCTGAAATGACGGCTGATGGAAAGACTTATTTCCTGGTAGGTCCTGGTAGATGGGGATCGTCGATTCCAACCCTCGGTGTGCCAGTCTCATGGACGGATATTTCTGCAGCGAGGATGGTAGTTGAATATGGCATGGAGGGCTTCAGGATTGAACCTAGCCAGGGGACGCATTTCTTCCAGAATATTACCTCGCTTGGTGTCGGCTATCTTTCAGTTGACCAGTATGCCGGTTCCGGAATG
>JAGCWD010000041.1 GCA_017962025.1 Bacteroidales bacterium | reverse complement strand
TGGCTGGACCAGAAGACCAAGCGTCTCGCACTTGAGGAGAAGCAGGAAAGCCGTCGCCGCAAGACCCTCGAGCACGAACTCGAATGGGTCAGGATGGCACCTAAAGCCCGCCAGGCCAAGCAGAAAGCCCGTCTTGGTGCCTACGAGAAACTTGCCGCAGCCGACACCCGCGAAAAGGAACAGAACCTTGAGATCTACATTCCGAACGGTCCACGCCTTGGAAACAAGGTGATTGAATTCAAGGATGTATCCAAAGCATATGGGGACAAACTCCTGTTCGAGAATCTCTCTTTCTCCCTGCCACCGGCCGGCATTGTCGGTGTCATCGGTCCCAACGGCGCAGGAAAGACCACCCTGTTCCGTCTCATAATGGGTATCGAGCAACCGGACCAGGGCACGATCGACATCGGTGAGACCGTCAAGATATCCTATGTCGATCAGCAGCACAAGAGCATAGACCCGGACAAGACAGTCTATGAAACCATAGCCGGAAACTCGGAGTGGGTACGGCTAGGAAACAGGGACATAAATGCAAGGGCATGGGTGTCCAGGTTCAACTTCACAGGAGCCGATCAGGAGAAGCTCTGCGGAGTCCTGTCCGGAGGCGAGAGGAACAGGCTTCACCTTGCCCTTACCCTAAAGGACGAAGGTAATGTACTGCTCCTTGACGAGCCTACCAACGACGTGGATGTCAACACGATACGTGCGCTTGAAGACGGTCTGGAGAACTTTGCGGGGTGCGCTGTAGTGATAAGCCATGACCGCTGGTTCCTCGACCGTATCGCAACCCACATGCTGGCTTTCGAAGGTGACGGCAAGGTGGTGTTCTTCGACGGAAACTATTCAGAATACGAAGAGAATAAGAAAGCAAGGCTTGGGAACGTGGAGCCGAAACGTTTCAAGTACAAGAAATTGATGTAAGGGTACCATTTGCCCGGTATTTTTTTATATTTGCATAATAAGGGCTATTTTTCTCGAGATGCCACAGGACACTGGACAAACCATCGACATTGCGAAGATAGTTAGTGACAGGACCGGAAAGAAGATTCCCGGGTTCCTAGCCCGAATGATGGAACGTTTCATCCATCAGGACTTCATAAACGGCTATCTCTCCCAAGGTTATGAAGGAGTGGAGTTCTGTACCGAGTGTATCAAATACCTCGGCATCACCCTTCACGTCGAGGGCCTTGACGAACTCGATATCCCGGAAGGAGTCCGTCTCACCTATGCGTCCAATCACCCTCTCGGTGGAGCTGACGGAATAGCCCTGATTGGTCTGATCGGGAGTACTATGAAACGGCCTTTAAAATTGATGGTCAATGACTTCCTGATGAACGTAAAGGGCCTTGCCCCTATGTGCGTTCCGGTGAACAAACTGGGAGGACAGTCCAAGGACCTGTCTGCCCATGTGGATGGGATTTTCGGGAGCGAGGCTGACATCATCATGTTTCCTTCCGGGAAATGCTCCCGGAAAATCGATGGAATCATCCAGGATCCGCAGTGGAAGAAAACCTTCATCACCAAGAGCGTTTCTACCGACCGGTGGATCGTTCCTGTCCACTTCATCGGAAGCAATTCCAATCACTTCTACCGAGTCGATTCCTTCTGCAAGACCTTTGGAATCAAATTCAACCTGCCAATGTTGTACTTGCCCGACGAACTTTACAAAGCCAAGGGAAAGGATTATAAGATAATTTTCGGCAAACCAATCCCACCCTCCCATTTCGATTCTTCCAAGTCTCCCCTTCAATGGGCGGAAGAAGTCAGGGAGGTGGTTTATAACCTTCAATGAATATGGAACAGATCATTGATCCGGTAGAAGTCAGCTTGATCGAGGCTGAGCTAACTCCAGAAAAGAAACTGGGAGACACAAACAAGGGTGGTAACGAGCTGTATGATGTGACTTGGCATAATTCCCCGAATACTGTCAGGGAAATAGGGCGTCTTCGCGAGGTGTCCTACCGTGATGCAGGAGCAAGTTCCGGAAAGTCGATGGACCTGGATGAGTACGACATGATGGAAGTGCCGTACCATCAAATCATAGTGTGGGATCCTGAAGCTAAAGCCATCATCGGAGGCTACAGGTATATCCTGGGCACCAATGTCAAACTGAAAGAGGATGGGCAGCCGAACATCACCTCTTCACACCTTTACCATTTCTCCGATCCTTTCATCTCAGACTATCTTCCCCATGTCATGGAACTGGGGCGTTCTTTCGTCGCTCCCGACTACCAGAGCTCAAAAGCCGGAGCCAAGTCCCTCTTTACCATGGACAATCTCTGGGATGGGATAAGCACGGTGATCCTCCAACACCCCAACACATGGTATTTCCTCGGTAAGATGACCATCTATCCTTCTTACGACTTGACCGCAAGGAATCTCATCATCCACTTCCTGAAAAAGCATTTCACGGATGACCAGGTCCTGGTGAAGCCGAAGAATGAAATCCTTGTCTCCGACAATCCAAGACTAATGGACCTGATTCTCTTCGAGGATGACCTCAAGAAAGACTATCGTCTACTTAAGGATGCAGTGCACAAGCTCGGCACGAAGATACCTCCGCTGGTCAATTCCTACATCAACATCTCATCAACGATGAAGATGCTGGGGTCATGCATCAACGATGAGTTGGGGGATGCGATCGAGACCGGTATAATGATCTGCTATGACGAGTTGTATGAGGACAAGAAGGACCGCCATATGGAGGCTTTCGTCAAGAACAGGCTCCAGACAATCCGCAAGAAATACCCGCACTCGACAGAAGTCGCCATGGCAAAACTCCGCGAGCAGATAGCAAAGAAGCGCAACAGGGCGCTTCAGAGATTCCAGAAACAAATCAAGCTCAAGCAAACGCCAGACATTGAATTCCATTGATAACCATTAATTTACATTAATATCATGAGCCTTCTTCACGTAATTAACCATCCTATGGTCCAGCACAAGCTGACCATCATGAGAGATAAGTCTACCGGTTCCAAGGACTTCAGGGAACTCCTTAACGAGATTTCACTTCTGATGGGCTACGAGGTCACCCGGGACATCCCGCTTGAGGACGTTGACATCGAGACGCCTATCTGCAAGATGACTGCGAAGGAGGTTTCCGGCCGCAAGCTTGCAATAGTCCCTATCCTCAGGGCCGGACTCGGAATGGTCGAGGGACTCCACACCCTTGTCCCTGTTGCGAAAGTCGGGCACATCGGTCTTTACCGCAATGAGGAGACCCATGAACCGGTAGAGTATTACTGCAAACTTCCGGAGGACATCCAGGACCGCCTGGTCATAGTCACCGACCCGATGCTTGCAACCGGTGGCAGTGCATGCGACGCAATCACCATGCTGAAGGCGAAAGGTTGCAGGAACATCCGGCTCATGTGCCTGGTGAGCGTGCCCGAAGGTATCAAGAAGGTACAGAACGAGCATCCCGACGTTGACATCTACACAGCTGCCGTGGATGACGGTCTCAATGAGAACGCCTACATCGTTCCCGGCCTCGGCGATGCCGGTGACCGCATCTTCGGCACCAAATAGCATTCTACAAGGGGAAGTAATTCTATCCCCGAACCGCCGCTTCGCGGCCCCACCGATCGCTTCGCTCCGGTCCCCCCTCTTAACGTGCCGAGGGTGGCAGTGGTTCGGGGACAGAACCACTTCCCCCTGAATAACTGTCTCCGGACAAAGACCGTCCCCTGAGGGGCATAGGAGAATGGACGTAGCGAGCAAGAGCCGGTCCGACGAAAAGCGAGCGTCTGTTTGAGGGCCGTCAGACCCGAGTTAGCGAGCCGTCGAGAACGGCCGATGCGAGTAGTCCAGTCGACGTGGCCCCGAAGGGGAGCGGTCTTCGTCCGGTGGGATATTATATTCAATTAAAGGGAAATAAGTTGATGATGAGATACTTCTGGTGTTGCATGATGGCGGTGATGGTGTCGCTGCCGATGTCCTTGCGGATGCATGGACAGGTTCTGGATTCGAAACTTGGACATGGCGGAGAATACGAATGGAAAATGTGCCGTGCAGGAGAAGTCGCTGTTCCAGCCAGCAGGCTCTCCTCTGCAGGCTTCGACGACTCTTCATGGATGAGAGCCATAGTCCCCGGCACGGTCCTTACCTCCCTGGTCCAGAACGGAGTTTTCCCGGAGCCATATTATGGCACCAACAACAAGATGTCTGAAAAGAAGATTCCGGACATCACTGAAGTCGGACATGAATTCTACACCTATTGGTTCAGGACAGAATTCAAGACACCGGAAATCCAGGAAGGCGGAAGGATCTGGCTTCATCCGGAAGGCATCAACTACAGGGCGGAATGGTGGCTGAACGGACACCTTGTCAGCGTGATGGCCGGAATGTTCAACGATGACTGCATCGACATAACCGATTTTGTAAAGGAGGACGGTCCGAATGCCCTTGCAGTACTAGTCAAGCCGGTGGATGTCCCCGGCACAACAATGCCGAAACCCTGGGGAGCACCGGGAGAGAATCGTAACGGCGGAGATGGAAACATCGGATGGAACACCACCCAGCTAATGACTGTAGGATGGGATTTCTCCTATGATGACGGAATACGTGACCGGAACACCGGAATTTGGAAGAGCGTAAGTGTATTCACAACTGGTCCGGTTGCACTTCGAGCGCCGTTCGTGAAATCAGACTTATCCGTTCCGAGCTTTGATGAATCTGCTGAAACCATTTCCGTGGAAATAGTCAATCCTGCCAGCGGATTCAGGAACAATGAACCGATTGACTGCCTTGTCAAAGGAACGATCGAAGGTACAGGGATCTCTTTCGAAAAGAAAGTCACCCTGATCCGTGGAGAGGAGGCGACAGTTACCTTCTCACCGGAAGACTATCCACAATTGAGAATTAGGAATCCACATCTATGGTGGCCGAAGAACAAAGGGCCTCAAAACCTCTATAAGTTGAGCCTGTCCGTTTCTGTAGATGGGAAGGTCTCCGATTCCAGGGAAGTGACTTTCGGGATACGCGACGTAAAAGTCACGACAGACACTCCAGACGGATCGAAAGTGTTCATAATCAATGGCAAGCGCATGTTCATCAAAGGAAGTAACTGGATTCCGGAGGCCATGCTCCGCACGGATGATGAAAGGATGCGGACAGAGATGGCCTACACAGACCAGTCAGGTGTCAACTTCCTCCGCCTCTGGGGAGGCGGCATTGCCGAAAGCGACCTTTTCTATCAACTATGTGATGAATATGGAATCATGGTCTGGCAGGAGTTCTGGATGACCGGGGACACACGCCATCCGCATGACGAGTCCATCTATTTCAACAACGTAACATCTACTGTCAAAAGAATCAGGAATCACCCTTCCATAGTCTTCTACGTAGCATCAAATGAAAGCACGGAAGTGTCCGGAACGCCTGCCCTGCTGGAAACCCTCGACGGCACCCGCCCATACCAGATGCAGTCTGAATGTGACGGAATCCACGATGGAAGTCCATACAAGCAGGTCAATCCGATGCGTCACTACACCAACACCGCATCTGACCGTGGGAGCCGGGTGGACGGATTCAACCCCGAGTACGGGGCCCCTACCCTGCCTGTGATAGAGAGCCTTAGGAATATGATGCCTGCCGACAAGCTTTGGCCTCTCGACAAAGCGACCTGGGATTATCTGGACGGCAACGGTTTTCATCTGATGAGTACCCTCTACGACGAGATGGTACGATGCTATGGTGAATCCTCAAACATAGAGGAATATGCAAGGAAAGGACAACTGGTTGGAGCGATGAATTCCAAGAGCATCTGGGAGGTTTGGAACTACAACCGCCTGGACGATGGAGACCGGTTCTGCTCCGGACTGCTGTTCTGGTACCACAACTGCCCCAACGTCCAGGTATGTGCCAGGATGTGGGACTGGTACCTGGAGCCCACCGCCTCATTGTATCACACAATGCATTCCCTTGAGCCACTGCATGTTCAGTTTGATTATCTCAAGAACACCGTCAGTATAATCAACGATTCTGCAGATGCTTTCGGCAAACTGGTCCTAAAAGCGGAATTATACAATCTGGACAGCAAGCTCATAAGGAGCTGGAGCGCTTCAGCAGACATCCCGGCCGACAAGGCTCTGGACGATGTCATGAAACTTGAGTTCCCTTCAGGGATTTCCAAGGTACACTTCATACGCCTCAGCCTTGCAGACAAAACCGGAAAGATTCTCTCAGAGAACTTCTACTGGCGTTCAACTGACAGCTATGAAGGTCCCCAGACTGTGACCGGTCCCTGCACATCTGGTTTCGAACAATTGCAGGAAATGCCAAGGGCAAAGGTCAGGCTCACCAAAAAGGCAATGCCCGACGGAAGCATTGAAGTGACACTGAAGAACACCTCAGGTAAAATCGCGTTTTTCAACAGGTTGCAACTGAGAGACAGTTCTGGTGAACCGGTTCATGGGACGATGTACTCAGACAACTTCTTCACCTTGATGCCACACTCATCGAAGACAATAGTCATCAAGCCGGAAGCATCAGCCCAGGGTGACTTCAAGTTATTCTTTGAGGGTTGGAACAGCTCACTTTAGTCCCTCATATTCCTTCAAGGCAGCGAAGGCCTTTGGAGAAAGAAGTATGATGGCGGCGACATTCACCCATGCCATAAGCCCCATACCTATATCACCCATCATCCAGACCGTGTCCGCCTCCTTGACGGCACCGAAAAGGACGGATCCAAGCACGAACAACTGCAGCAACCTTATCAACGTCTTCTCCAACCGCGGAGAGGCGTTATTCCTCATGCTGCAAAGGTAAGCTATGCTTGATTCCGAATAGAAATAATCGGCCATGATGGTAGTAAAGACAAAGAATGAAAGAGCTATGCTGATCAATGCACCTCCGAAACCTCCCAGGGCTGAACTCACGGCTGCCTGGGTATAGTTCACATAATTCGCCCCGAGCTCCGGAACATTGGCAAGGAGGATCTCTCCTGTCCGTGCATCGAAGATGTTGTATGTACCCGCAGACAGGATCATCAAGGCAGTCGCAGTGCATATGAAGAGGGTGTCGACATAGACTGAAAAAGACTGGACCAGTCCTTGCTCCGCCGGATGGTCCACATCTGCCGAAGCCGATGGGATGGCCCCCGTTCCCTGGCCGGCTTCATTGGAATACAGTCCCCTCTTGACTCCGATCACTATCGTGGATCCGAGGATGCCGCCACACAAAGGGTCGATCCCGAAAGCGCTTTTGACTATCAACATGAGCATTCCGGGAATAACCTTCCAGTTGATTGCCAGTACTATCACGGCGATTAGCAGATAGGCTATAGCCATGAAAGGAGCGACAATGGATGCTGCCTTGGCAATCCTCCTGACTCCACCGACTATCACAAGACCGACGAGGAAAATCAGGACCAGGCCTGAAAGCAGTGTATTGATTCCGAACGAATTATAAAGAGCGGCAGACAAACCGTTGGACTGGACACCCGGGAGCAGAAGGCCGCAGGCGATTATGGTCACGACGGAGAACAGTACGGCCATCCACTTGGAACCGAGGCCTTTTTCTATATAACAAAACGGTCCTCCGCGGAATCCCGAGGAATGCGGGAACTTATAAAGCTGGGCCAGGGTTGACTCTACAAAGGCTGTAGATGCCCCGAAGAACGCTACTATCCACATCCAGAAGACAGCGCCTGGACCGCCAAGGGCAATGGCCGTAGCTACACCGACTATATTCCCGGTACCGACCCGGCCAGCCAAGGCTATGCAGAAAGCCTCGAAGGAAGAGACGCCTTTCTTGCTTGATGCCTTCTTTCTGGAACGGATAAGAAGCCTGGTCATCAGACCGATACGACGAATCTGGACAAACCTTCCGCGAAGAGAGAAAAACAGGCCGGCGCCCACAAGAAGAATGACCAGAGGAGCGCTCCAGACTATTCCGTTGATGAGGGAAACGATCTTCTCGAACATCGTCAGTTCCGGCTCTCATATTCCTTCAAGGCCTTGAAAGCCTTGGGTGACAGGAAGATTATGGCAACGACATTCACCCATGCCATGATACCCACACCGATGTCTCCAAGAGTCCAGACCAGGTTGGCCTCCTTGACAGCTCCGAAGATTACGGATCCCAGGATTACCACCTGGAGAATCCTGATAAGGAGCATCTCCATTTTAGTCGAGAAACCCTTCTTCAAGCTGCACAGGTACATCAAGCTGGATTCCGAGTAGAAATAGTACGCCATTACGGTAGTAAAGACGAAGAATGCCAGTGCTATGCTTACGAATATGCTGCCAAACCCACCGATGGCAGAGTCGACTGCTGCCTGGGTATAACCGACATAATTAGCCCCAAGGGAAGGGTCGTTGGCAAGGAGCATCTCTCCTGTCTTGGAATCCAGGATATTGAAAGTTCCAGCCGAGAGGATCATGAGGGCCGTGGCTGTACAGACAAGAAGGGTGTCAACATAAACCGAGAAGGCCTGAACAAGTCCCTGTTCGGCAGGATGGTTTACATCAGCAGAAGCAGAAGGGATAGCTCCGGTACCTTGCCCAGCTTCGTTAGAAAACAGCCCCCTCTTCACACCCATCATGATGGTTGAGCCCAGGATACCTCCGCATAGCGGATTGACTCCGAAGGCATTCTGAACTATTAAAGAAAGAAGGCCGGGAATGGCTTTCCAGTTGAGGGCAAGGATGGTTATAGAGATCAAAACATACACTATCGCCATGAAAGGTGTCACCAGTGAAGCAGCCTTGGCAATCCTGTTGACTCCCCCGACTATTACGAGTCCGAGGATGAATGCAAGGACAAGTCCGGAAACCAACGGATTGACACCGAATGAATTCAACGCGGCTGCCGACAGGCCGTTCGACTGGACGGTCGGCAGAAGCAGTCCGGTAGCTATGATAGTAACCACTGCGAACAGGATGGCCATCCAGCGTGCCCTGAGGCCCTTTTCGATGTATGTTGCCGGGCCTCCCCTGTAACCGGTCGGATGGGAGAACTTGAACATCTGCGCGAGGGTCGATTCCACATAGGCTGTAGAAGCTCCGAAAAAGGCGATTATCC
>JAGCWD010000040.1 GCA_017962025.1 Bacteroidales bacterium | reverse complement strand
GTTATCCCCTGAACCACTGTTAACCTAGGCACGTTAAGAGGGAGGGGCCCTCCGGGAGGGGCCGCGAAGCGGCGGTTCAGGGGATAACAGTATCTGCTGTAAAAGCAGAAGTGTTTAAAAAACTAGTAGCTCTGGGCGATTGCGATGAAATCGTCAGCCTTAAGGGCTGCGCCACCGATCAGACCACCATCAATGTCCTTCTGGGCGAAGAGCTCCTTGGCGTTTGAAGGCTTGCAGCTTCCACAGTAAAGGAGAGTGGTGTCCTCAGCCACAGTCTCACCGAACTTGCCGGCCAGGACCTTGCGGATGCAAGCGTGGATTTCCTCAGCCTGCTCTGCGGTTGCAGTCTTACCGGTACCGATGGCCCAGACGGGCTCATAAGCCACGACGATCTTTGCCATCTCCTCGGCAGTGAAGTTGAACAGGACGTTCTCGATCTGGGTGGTAACCACCTCAAAATGCTTTCCAGCCTCTCTCTCATCGAGGTTCTCACCTACGCAGAGAATTACTCCAAGACCTGCACCAAGTGCGAGCTTTACCTTCTCGACAAGCTTCTCATCGGTCTCACCGTAGTACTGCCTTCTCTCGGAATGACCAAGGATGGTCCACTGGCAACCGACAGAGGTGAGCATTCCCACGGAGACTTCTCCGGTGTAGGCGCCCTTCTCATGATCGGCGCAGTTCTGTGCGGAAACCTCGACCTTGGAACCCTTTACAGCCTCGGCGACGGCGCAGAGGTGGGTGAAGGGAGCGGCCACGATAAGGCCAACGTTCTCGGGAGTTTCGACTGACTTGGCGGCAACCGCCTTGGCGAGTTCAATGCCTTCCTGGAGATTAGTGTTCATCTTCCAGTTACCGGCTACGATTTTCTTTCTCATGTTCTAAATATACTTTGGTTCGTTAATTTCGTTGTAGCTTACAAATTTAACGTAAAATTGCCTAAATTTGCACGATTTCAAGAACAAAAAGAAAACAGACACATAAGATGAAGAATTTTGTCCAAGAGTTGAATTGGAGAGGCATGATCCAGGACATCATGCCAGGAACGGAAGAAAAACTCATGGAAGGCCCTCAGGCAGCGTATGTCGGAATCGACCCGACCGCTGACTCGCTGCACATCGGCCACCTTGTCAGCATAATGATCCTCAAGCATTTCCAGCAGTGCGGCCACAAGCCTATCGCCCTGATCGGCGGCGCTACCGGAATGATCGGCGATCCCTCGATGAAATCCCAGGAACGCAAGCTCCTCGACGAGGAGACCCTCCAGCACAATATCGAGGGCATCCGCGCCCAGCTCTCTAAGATCCTTGATTTCGATTCAGACGCTCCCAACAAGGCTGAACTTGTAAACAACTACGACTGGATGAAGGGATATTCCTTCCTCAATTTCATCCGTGACATCGGAAAGCATATCACCGTCAATTACATGATGGCGAAAGATTCCGTGAAGAAGCGTCTTTCCGATGAGTCCCGCGAAGGAATGTCCTTCACCGAGTTTAGCTACCAGCTCCTTCAGGGCTACGACTACCTCTGGCTCTATGAGCATATGGGCTGCCGTCTCCAACTCGGCGGAAGCGACCAGTGGGGCAACATCACCACCGGTACCGAACTGATCCGCAGGATTCTCGGCAAGACTGACGCTTTCGCTCTCACCTGCCCTCTCGTAAAGAAGGCAGACGGTACCAAGTTCGGGAAGACTGAGAAGGGTAACATCTGGCTCGATCCCGAGAAGACCTCTCCCTATGAGTTCTATCAGTTCTGGCTCAACGTAAGCGACGAGGATGCCGAGAGGTACATAAAGATATTCACGATGCTCCCCAAGGAGACCATTGACTCCGCAATCGCCGAGCACCGTGCCGACCCCGGGCGCAGGACTCTCCAGCAGCTCCTCGCCAAGGAAATCACCATCATGATCCATGGGGCTGCCGAATATGACAACGCAGTCTCCGCTTCGAAGATGCTATTCGGAAACTCCACATCCGACGAGCTCCGCAAACTGGACGAGAAGACTTTCCTCGCTGTGTTCAGCGGTGTTCCCACCTTCGACATACCCAGGGCTGAGCTTCCTTGCAACATCCTGGACTTCCTCGCAGTCAAGACCCAGGTCTTCCCTTCCAAAGGCGAAGCCAGGAAGATGACCGTTGGAAACGGAGTATCCATCAACAAGGACAAGATCACTGACATCGAGTACCAGATCTCAGAGAAGGACATCGTTGACGGGAAGTACATCCTTGCCCAGAAAGGAAAGAAGAACTATTTCATTATCAACATAATCTAATCATGGAGAAGCAGGCCACAACCAGACAGCTCAAGGTAGCTCGTGAGATCCAGAAGGACCTCGCCGAAATCATCCGCGGCAAGGGCATGGCCTTCTTCGGAGGTGCCATGGTCACTGTCAGCGAGGTCAGGATCAGTCCCGACCTGTCAGTTGCAAAGACTTACGTAAGCATATTCCCTTCCTCAAAGGCGGAAGAGGTCATGAAGATCCTCAATGACAACATGCGCGAACTTCGCGGAGCCCTTGGGCGCCAGATAGGCCGCCAGCTCAGGATCGTCCCCGAGATCGTGTTCTACCTCGACACCACCCTCGATTATGCCGAACACATCGAGGAACTCCTGAAGAAGTAGAGTCTCCGGCTCGGTACTCTCCGGGCACTGTGTGTGATTCACAAAGCCAAAACTGCGTCTGAGTATAGGGCGCCGTCGTGAATGTCGTGGGTTGAGAACATGACGGTAGTGCCTGTTTCATGGGCAAGGCGCTGAAGAGTCTTAAGGACCATGACGCGGTTCTCGACATCGAGGAAGGCAGTGGGCTCGTCAAGCATAAGGACATTAGCTTTGCGGGTCATGGCCGCGGCTATGCAGGCCTTCTGGAATTCTCCGTCGCTGATCCGGCTGATATCTTTCCCTTCCAGGTATTCCAGTTCCATCATTTTCAGGGCCTCTTCCAAACTGTTTTCTGCATCTTCGTTGAGTTTCCTGAAGGATCCCAAGGAAGCAAGCATCCCGGTACGGATGAATTCTCGGACAGTGAAACCTTTTACCTTAGGAATTCGCGTCGGCACCAGGATTGCGCCGCTTTGTGCCTGCCGAAGGGTATTCCCTCCAGTCTCAAACGAACCTGAAATGGGAGGCAACAGGCCGGCAAGGGTCTTCATCAGGGTTGTCTTGCCGCTTCCGTTCCTGCCTCTCAGCATCACGCACTCTCCGTCAGCAAAACAGAAGGAAAGCGGCCCCGCCACCGCAACCGGCAGGTATCCGACAACTATATCGACAGCTTTGATCATTTTGCAAACATTATGTAAATAATGATCGGAATACCGATGATTGCCATGGTGCTCCCCACCGGTAGAGGAGTCGGGAATACCTGTGAGAGGATGTCAGCGATCATAGACAAGCCTGCCCCCACCAGAAGGGTGGCAGGAATGGTCTTGAGATGAACCGAAGAGCGCATCAAAGAACGCGCAATGTGCGGAGAGACTATTCCCACGAAACCCAACGGACCGCAAAAAGCAGTAACCGCTCCTGCCATGAGGCAGCTTCCTATCATGGATATATTCCTGATCCGTGATGGACTGGCGCCAGCCATGGCGGTGTAGTCATCCCCGAACAGGGAAAGGTCAAGCCCGCGATTATTCAAAAGGGCCAAGGCAAGTCCAACAAGAAGTGCTGCAGCAATTATGATTATCCCCGTAGGACCGTTCCCGATGAAGCTCCCGGCTGACCAACTATAGAAGACTTTCAGGCTTTCGGCATTAGCCGAATACTCAAGGATAGATGTGACCGCACTGAACACAAAACCCAGCATCACTCCGAAGATCAATAGCGTGGTGGCACTGTGCATACGGGAGGAAACCATCATGACAAGTAGCGAACTCAAGAGGGCCCCAATAAAAGCTGCCGAGACTATGGTCAGACCAGACAGAGCAGCCGGAAGAGACGTCCCCACTAGAATGGTAGCCACAGCCGCTCCGGTCCCGGCACCAGCACTGACTCCCATTATGTGGGGGTCGGCGAGAGGATTACGGAATATGCTCTGCATCTGAAGGCCTGCAAGGGCCAGTGACGCTCCTGCCAGGACTGCAGTCAGCATCCTCGGAAGCCGGAGCTTCATTAATATTACACCATCAGGAAAACCTACACCAGAACCACCCGTGCACAGATCAACTACCGATAGGAGTATTACGATTAATATGAGAATCAGTGTTTTACGGGGCAGATTCATCTGGCGGCTATCTTGAAGATATGTCAAAGTTATAAAAATGCAACCTGATTGCAAAACAAGGATTGTATATTTGCAGAGTAAAACCTGAGTGGATGAAACCCGTACGAATACTGATTATCGTGATTTCATTTGTCCTGTCCTGCTTTCCAATAGGTGCACAGGGTAGGAAAGTAATCCTATCAGGCCATGTAAGGGACTCCGCCAGCGGAGAACCCCTGACTGGAGCCGTCGTGTTCACCAAGGATAAGGAATATGGTGTCGCGGCCGACAATTCAGGCTATTATTCCCTTTCGCTTGAGAAAGGAGAGATAATCATTCTATGTTCCTATACTGGCTACAAGACAGTGGAAAAAACCGTCACTCTCACCGTTTCTACAGTTTTGGACTTCGACATGGAAACTGACAGGGAGACCATTGAAGCAGCTACAGTGTTTTCCAAAACCAAACGGGACGAGCTTAAACTGCCGCAGATGGGACGCCAGAGGGTGGATGCCGCCCTTGTCAAAAGGCTTCCAACCCTTATGGGAGAAAGCGACATAATCAGGGTAATCCAGATGATGCCGGGAGTACAGACTCCAAGCGAGGGAGCAATTGGATTCAGCGTCAGAGGAGGAGGCATAGACCAGAATCTCATCCTGATGGACGGAGCCCCTGTCTATAACTGCGGTCACTTCCTAGGTTTCCTCTCTATGTTCAACAGTGATGCAATCAGGAGTGCAGAACTCTACAAAGGAGATTTCCCTTCCATGTACGGAGGAAGAATTTCTTCAATTCTGGACATCAGCGGGAAGGATGGCAACAACAGGGAGTTTGGAGGAAACGCGTCCATCGGACTGATTACATCCAAAGTCTTCGTAGAAGGCCCTATTATTCCCGAAAAGCTGTCTTTCATGTTCTCCGGTAGGAGGACCTACCTGGACATCTTCTTTCCTCTCCTGGGTGAAAACCTTCCTGACAACACAAAGATGTATTTCTATGACCTGAACGCAAAACTCAGCTGGGTAGCGGGTCAAAGGGACCGGCTCTACCTCAGCGCTTTCGATGGCAGGGACATCTTCGGATTAGGGATGGAGGAATTCGACATGGGGAAAATGGATTTCGGCTCAGCTAACCACACCCAGTCCCTTAGATGGAACCATGTCTACGGACATTCCCTCACCTCTGACATGACAATTTACAACTCCATCTACAATAACACATTAGCAGGAGACATGAACGAGGCGCGGTTCGACTACCTGCAGAGTATCCGCGAAACCGGGGTCAAGGCAGGATGGACCTGGTTCGCCAATCCCCGTAATACCATCCAGGCCGGCCTGGGACTGGCATATTATTCAATCAATCCTGGTGAGTGCACCCCCGAGGAAGGTAGTACAGTAGTAAACAAAGTGGTAATGCCGTCAACCTATGCCGTCCATCCTTTCGCATATCTCCAGAATGAACAGAAAATCGGTCCGCTGACAGTTCGTTATGGACTTAGGTTCTCATCCTTCACCACTCTTGGAGGGACCACACAGAGGTATTTCGATCCAGTCACCCATGAACTGGTCAATGTCACGGACATTCCCGGGGGAGAAAGGATCAAGACCTATAACGGCATTGAACCTAGAGTCTCCGCCTCCCTGCCTCTTGGAAAAGATATCTCAATCAAGGGAGCATATTCCCGCTCAAATCAGTACCTCCAACAGGCCAGGATCAGCATAACGGGCAGTCCCATCGACACTTGGTTTACGGCCTCCCCCAACACAAAGCCGCAGCAATCTGATCAGTATTCCCTGGGAATCAACACACTGTTTGCAGGCCAGGCCCTCGAGGCCTCTGTAGAGGCCTTCTACAAACACGGTAAAAACGTCATCGACTTTGTCGAAAATCCCGGAATAGTGATTGATGACGTGGATCGGGAGGGCTTGCTCAGGACGGGAGAATCTGAATCCTTTGGAACTGAAGTGATGCTGAAATACGATTTCGACAAATGGAACGGATGGATCTCCTACACCTGGTCCAGGGCTATGTACAGGATTCCAGAACTGAATGACGGGAAAACATACCGCTCACCGCTGAATCATGAACATGCCGTCAATTTCGTCCTGAGCTACGATTTCTCCAAGAGGCTTTCGACCTCTTGCGAATGGGTATTCTACAGCGGTTCCCCTACGACTTACCCGGTCGGGAGATTCTCCTACATGGGGACATGGGTCCCTGTCTATTCAGAAAGGAACAGTGACAGGCTTCCGGACTACCACAGGATGGACCTTTCGCTGACCTACAGGACCGCAGGCAGGGTCAAGGGTAAGAGATGGAGTGGTGAATGGAACCTATCGGTTTACAATGCCTATTCCCGGCATAACGCTTGGAGCATTGCTTTCAATTACGATCGGCAGGAAGGAAGGGCGAAGGCGGTCAAAGTCTATCTCTTTACCGCCATTCCGTCACTCAGCTACAACATAAAGTTTTGAAAATGAAACGCTTAATTATATTCCTTGGCATTATTTCATTCTTCCTCTCCTGCTCTGAGGAAACCGACCTGCGTTCACTGTCCGAACATGATCAGTTCCTGACAGTCGAGGCTGTGATCACGGATCAGGCTGACAAGGTACAGAAAGTAATCCTCACCAGATCCATGGCCTACTTTGAAAAGTCAGAGGTCTCAGGGGTCGATGGCGCTACCGTAACCGTAAGTGACGGTAATGAAGAAGTTCTGTTCAGGGAGTCCGACAGTGGGACAGGGACCTATGAAGCACCACTGGGCTTTCATGGGGAAGAAGGCAAGACCTATAATCTCAGGATCGAACTTGGAGACGGAAGGATCTACGAAGCAGATGCCACGATGCCCAGGAATGGTTTCCGGATAGATGAGATTGACTACGCCTTCGCCGGTAACAAGACCATGGGACTTGACAGCCTCTGGACCTTGGCAATCTGGGGGAAAGACATGGATAGTTCGGACTACTACTTTGTAACTGTCGGAGTCAATGATAACTACTATCCTTTCGAGATGTCAGTAGTCACAGACGACCTTTATTTCAACGGAAACGATGTCAACGGCTTCCCGATTGCCACCCTGATGCAGTATTCACAGCTCCAGAAACTCTATGGGGACTGCTGCAAATACCTGGAAACAGGTGATGTAATTACCTTGGAAGCCAAGACTCTCAAGAAAGAATACTTCGATTTCCTGATGTCCGTGACTTTGAACGGGGCAATGTCTGCTATCCCGCTTTTCTCCCCTCAACCAGCCAATTGTCCGACCAACATCAGAGGTGAAAATGTGGTCGGCTATTTCGCAGCCTGCCCGATTGTCACGTCAAGTGTCACTGTTGACAATCCTTTGAGACCGTACTACAAAAGGATGTTTACAGGTTATTGATTAGCAATCAAGCAGTCCAGCATACGCTGGTCCGGTTCGGTTGAAGATCCTGTCAGGATTCCGAATCCACCGGGACCTTCCCGATAGCACCATACCGCCCTGGCTATTCCCAAAGAATCAAAGACATCATTCATATCGGCCAGCCAGTTGTAACGGGACTCTGCATTTGATGGAACCGAAAGGCAACCATATTCACCACAGTAAACCGGTATCCCATAGCGCTTTGCGACCTCGACCACCTTGCCGAATTCTGCTGCTAACCTATCCTTCCCATAGGTCTGTCCGATTCCCTGTTTTCCCAGTTCCTGATCCCGTTCCGTCAATGGTGATAGTTCCTCTTCAGTAACCACCTGGCCTGGATAATGGACAGGACCATGATAATCGCG
>JAGCWD010000039.1 GCA_017962025.1 Bacteroidales bacterium | reverse complement strand
ACTCCCCTGGACATGACTACCGGAATCGATGCCGGACCATGGGGGATGGCAGTCCGTCCAAGGGCCAAAACCTATGATTCAGGAGGTCGGAAATATTTCAGGGAAAGGCCGATAGCTTCTCCACAAGCTGGTTTTACATTGGTATCCCAACTCCGTGGTTGGTTGCCTGATGAGGTAGGAGGAATAATGTACTTCAATTGTGACGATGCCGACATGATAGCCTATGTTCCCGTTTATTGCGGAAGCAATTCCATCCCTAAAGCCTTTGATGCCGATAATAATATAAACGGAGAGTTCAACTGGAACGGGGCTTTCTGGCTCTGCAATCTGGTTTCGAATATGATATACCCACGCTACAGCGCCATGATCGGTTCATTGAGGGAAGCCCAGGCAGAACTCGAGGATTTCTATGCCTCTGAACAGGAGGAAGTAGCCAGGGTTGCCACTGGTATGACTCCGAGTGACAGGATCACTTTCCTAAATGGTAAAACGGCTGCCTATACCACTAAAATGATGGATCGCTGGAACAACCTGTTCAGGGAACTCGCCGTAAAGTACAACGACCAGCCTGGAGGCTACGACCAGCAGTTCTATGATGAAATAGTCCGGGCGACCGGAGACAGGTTCAAGGTTCCTGAAACAAATAACTAACCAATTAATACATCATGTCTTATCTCTGGATTCTTCTGGCGGTTTCACTCGCCGTCTCAGCAGTTGGATGGAAGTACTTCATCTATTTTTTCAGCATCGGTTACGGGTTCTCCATCACGGCCCTTGCTATAACGATGTTCATCCTGTTCAATCCTGCAATCACCCTCTCCACAGCCCTGCTGTGCGCAGTCCTTTTCATATTCGGCATTAGGCTTGGTGGCTATCTTCTTTACAGAGAGCACAAGGCTGCCACCTACAGGAAGATCCTTCACGATCCATCCCTTCACCAGAAAAAACCTATTGGGGTGATCCTGTCAGTCTGGCTGTTCTGCGCACTCCTCTACGTGGGTCAGGTCAGTCCGGTTGCTTTCCGCCTTGCCAACATCATGAAAGGAACACCTGTCCATGACTGTTGGGCATGGACAGGTGCCATCATAATGGTACTGGGTGTCCTTCTTGAAGCGGGAGCCGATGCTCAGAAGAATGCTGCTAAGAAGACCAATCCCAAACGATTCGTCGATACCGGTCTTTACAGGATAGTACGTTGCCCAAACTACCTTGGTGAGGTTGTAATCTGGACAGGCTGCCTTATCAGCGGAATAGGAGCTGGATTGACTGTCTGGCAATGGGTCATCGTCCTTATAGGCTACGCAGGAATCCTCTACGTGATGTTCAGCGGAGCCCGCCGTCTGGAAATCCGTCAGGATTCAACCTACGGAGATGATCCCGAGTATCAGGAATATGTGAAGAAAACACCTATCCTGATTCCCCTGCTCCCTCTGTACAGCGTGAAGAAGCACGAATGGCTCAAGGCTTAATACTTACTGCTCTCCCCTCTTGACTTCGAGTTCAGCCTGTATATCCTTCATCTTCATGGTAGTCAGAGGATAGAAGGCCAGGAAGACTATTGACAGGACAGCACCAAGGGCGGGAACGTAGCTCATCATAGCCTTGATGGCACCTAGTGTACGTGGAGCCTGGACCGCCAGGTCCTTGTCGTAACCGAATACTCCCAGGAGAGCCAGGAGTAGGAATCCACCGATAGCCCCGCCGATTTTCTGGGCCATGGATGAAGATGAAAAAATGAGCCCGGTCGAATTGTTCCCGTGCTTGAGTTCGGAATAGTCCGCCACATCGGCGAACATGCTCCAGGTAAGCGGAGCCGAAAGACCTATGGCCAGGCTGACGAGCACCTGAAGCAAGATCAGCCACCAAACGCCTGCCGTGCCCGCTGGAATGAACCATATCAGGCAGCTGAATATCACCACGGCAACCATTGCCATGATGAAGGTGTTCCTCTTGCCTATCTTTTCCGAGAACGGGACGGCGAAAGCCACTCCGGCCATCTGGCCTATCTCACCGATCGTAAGGTACACCGCGCAGGTCAGGAAGATGTTCGCTCCCAGTATATTCGCGAAATAATATGCAGCAGCACCTCCACGGATGGATCCACACAGGAGCTGGCCTATGGCAGCGCCAAGAAGGAGCCACCAGGGTGAGTTTGTCACAAGAGCCTTGAGATCGTTCTTGATGGAAGAACCGCTCCCCTCCTTCTTCTCGACTTTTACATGCTCCCTTGTCATTGCGAAACAGAGGAAGAACAGGATTGCGCACATCACTGCTACCACCGCGACTATCATTGTCCACTTCATGGGGTCGGCGTCACCGACGCCATTGATGACCTCTCCTGCTGAGTTGGTAGTCCCGATGATGGACTTCTCGAAGAGCCAGAATATGCCCATCGCGATAAAACTGCCAATGTATGCGAAGAACATCCTGAAAGAGGAGAATACGCTCTTTTCCTTGGAATCCGCGGTCACAACTCCGAGCATCGCACCGTAAGGGACGTTAACGGCAGTATATGCCGTCATCATCAGGATGTACATGACATAAGCATACACATGCTTCAGGCCATATCCGGAATTGGGTACATAGAATGAAAGGATGCCTATGATCGCAAAAGGAATGGCCATCCAGAGGAGATACGGGCGGTACTTGCCCCATTTCGTATCCGTACGGTCGGCTATCATACCCATCACCGGATCGGAAATTGCGTCGTAAAGCTTCGTAACGAGCAGCAGGGTCGCAGCATGGACCGGTCTCAGGCCGAACACATCCGAGTAGAATATGGGCAGGTAATAGGAGAATATTTTCCAGAACATCGAGGACGACATGTCCCCCAGGCCGTAACCTATTTTTTCAGACAGTTTTGCCATGATGGTCTTATTCTATGCTGTAATTTTCGAAATTTAACAAAAAGATGTCAAAATCGAAAAAGCTTCAGAACCTCAAGACACATCCTGGTGTTGTGATAAGGGCATTTCCAGAACCCGGCCTTGGGAGAAGATAGATCGGGATTTCCATCCGGATCCATTCCCCAGAACCACTCTTCGTGATTGCGGTCCACCAGGTTGTCCCTGATCCATTCCCAGCACTTGACAGCCCTCCGGAGCCCGTCGGAATCTCCATGGCACTTCCAAAGCCACAGATTCCCGACGACCGTCTCAGCCTGAACCCACCACTGGCGTGAAAGGTTCCTGACACCTTCAGGCATCAGCTCGTAAATCATGGAGCCGTCCTCCATGAGTCCCTCATTCCCGGCACGTCCTAGAGCGAGGGAACATTTCATCACCCTTTCGGTCAGTTTCGGGTCATCCAGCACGGAAGTGCTTTCCAGTATCAGCCAAGAAGTCTCGATATCGTGTCCATAGGATACCGCACCTGGAAGCACGGACCAATCGTTCCTGAAATACAGCCTGAGATGCCCGTCAGGACCGGTTATCCTATCCACCATCAGAGAGATCAGGCTTCCCAGCGCATCCTTCAGGGAATCATCCTTCCAGACACGGTACAGGTTGGCGTAGGCTTCCAGAAGATGCAGGTGGGAGTTCATGGTCTTGTCGGCATTGATATCGTGAGCCGAGAGGGACATATCCTCCAGAGGGGAGAAATCCTTTGACAGGGCTTCGATGTATCCTCCGTACCTCCTGTCCCTGAAGCATGACTCAACCGTACGGAAAATGGATTTCGCTACCTCAAGGTCCGATACGTCCCCTGTAACCTTAAAAAGTTCACTGAATGCGTATATGGCAAAGCCCTGGGAATACAACTGTTTCTTGGTATCCAGCGGGGTCCCGTCATAGTGTGTACTCCAGTACACTCCGCCATTCTCATCGTCAATCAGATATTTCAGAAACCATTGTGAGGCGTGAAGTGAAGCATCCAGGTATTCCTTCCGCCCCAGCAAGCCATAGGCGGCGGCAAAAGACCAGATTATCCTTGCATTGAGAATCTCTCCCCTTGGAGCATCCTTGAGAATCATCCCCTATGCATCGGCCTCTCCGTAAAACCCGCCACGGGGGTCTTCGAGGGAAAGCCAATACTTCAGGATATCGTTCTCCAGTTCGTCAGAAACCTGGCGCAGGAACAATTCGATTCCCGTTTCCATCACCTTGATATTAGAGTTTCAAAGATACGGAATCGCCACGATATGCGATCACTGCTCCGGAAGCATCAGGATCATATGGATGCGGATGTGATGGATCAACCGTCACGACAGTAAAAGTCCTGGATTCAAGCATTCCGGGGAAAGAGCCGCTCCTGGCACCTACAGTCAATGTACGGGAAGCTTCATCCCAATGGATAGGGATGGTCGCGAATGCACCCTTCTCATAACCATAGGTCAGACCGTCATCCTCATACAGTGTGAAGTCTGCATCGGCACCAGCATACACATAAAGCCGGATCTCTGACGCAGGTTTCTCATCGGACCATTCAATCTCGGGTCCGAAAGGGATGATGGAGCCCTTGCGGGCATACAGGGGCATCCGTTCATACGGTGCAACCGCCTTTATAGTACATCCTCCGGGGAGATATTCACCAGTGTAGAAATCGTACCAGCCCCCTTCAGGGAGGTATACCTCACGACTCCTGGCCCCATATTCATACACCGGGCAGGGCATCAGGGCAGGGCCGAACATCCACTGGTCGGAAAGGTCCCTGACGAGAGGATCGTCGGGATAATCCATCGGGAGTCCCCTCATGATGGTATAGTCCTCGCGGTTGACGGCTCCGGCCAACGAATACAGGTACGGCATCAGACGGTACCTCAGCTTCATGTACCAGAGTATGCTTTCGTAGGCAGTGGATCCTTCCGGTGCGATGTTCCAGAGCTCACGGCGCGGCCACTGCCCGTGGGTACGGAACAGAGGGACGAAGGTACCGAACTGGTGCCAGCGCGTCTGGAGTTCCTGCCATTCGCCCTCGTTCGCCTTGTCGTAAAACTTGCCCATCACGGAGAAGCCACCGATATCCATCCCCCAGAAAGGTATTCCGCTCATCGAGAAGTCAAGGCCGGCGGCCATCTGCATGCGCATATCCGTCCAAGAAGTACCGATATCTCCGCTCCATGTCGCCGTGGAATATCGCTGAAGGCCGGCGAAACCGTTCCTTGTCAGGAGGAATACCCTTTTGTCGGGATCGACGCTCCTCTGGCCGTTGTAGATAGCATCGGCATTGACTATCGAATATGCGTTCAGATACTCGGTGGAGGGGCCCAGGGCAGTCGGAGTCAGAAGCCATTTCAGATAATCCATCGGAAGACAGTCGCGCAGATTTGGCTCGCTCGCATCCATCCACCATGCGTCGATCTTGCGCCCGTAACGGGAATAGAGCGACTCGTCCATCTGGCGCCAGAACATCTTCCTGCCGCCCTCGGCATAGGCATCGTAGAATGTCTGGGAATGGCCCAGCCAGTCCTTCAGTCCGACATCCTCGGCATGGGTGTAGGCGTAACCCGCCTCCTTTAGTTCCTTGTAATGATCGGTGTTGGTATAGAATTTCGGCCAGACGCTGATCATGAAACGGGCGTGCATGGCGTGCACGTCATCCAGCATCTTCTCCGGATCCGGATATCTCTCTTCATCGAACTCGTGGCTGCCCCACTGGTCCTCCTTCCAATACTGCCAGTCCTGGACAATGTTGTCGACAGGGATATGGCGGCTGCGCATCTCCGCCAGGGTGCTTACCAGCTCCTCCTGGGTGGAATATCGTTCACGGCTCTGCCAAAATCCCAGGGCCCACTTGGGCATCACCTGGGCCTTACCGGTCAAGGTGCGGTAGCCCCCGATCACTCCGTCATAGTCGTCGGCAGCGATGAAATAGAAGTCAGCTTGAGGCTCGAATTCGGACCAGAAACTGATCCCGGCTTCTTCCTCAGGAGTCTGGAGGGTTGCAACCCTGAGGCCGATGTATGAAACTCCGCCGTCAGGTTCCCATTCAATCCGGACAGGTGTCCTCTCCCCTTTCTCAAGGTGTGCCGTGAATTTGTAACTGTTCGGATTCCAGGCAGGACGCCAGCGGCGGGACATCTTTTCCTCCCCGCCCATCTCGGTCCGCTGGAAACCTGCATAATACTGGATAAAATGATAATCAGCTGTTTCCGGAGCTTCAAGGAAGCCCTCATATACAACTTTGCTTCCATTGAGGTTGACAGCCGGAAGGTTCTTGATGGCAAACTCATTCTCATAGTAGAGGGAGTCCTCACGCTGAACCAGTTTTTCACCGCTTGCAGAGATGTATGTTCCTGTCAAGGCTCCTTCATTACCCTCTTTGTCATAGAGTTTGAACTGTTCGCCCAACTGCATGTACGGATTTGGATTCCCCCACCTGCTCAATGAATAGGCATCGAACAGAAGGCCATAGCCCTTGGTGGAAACTATGAAGGGCACGCTGACCTTTGTGTTGTACTGATAAAGCTCCTCGCTCCTGCCTTTATGGTCGAATTCCCCAGCCTGCTGCTGGCCAAGGCCATAGAAAGACTCACCCTCTTCAGAACCGAACCGTGTCCTCACGGACCAGGCCTTCTTTCCCTCAACCTCGATGGGGTCGAAACCGAAGGTCCCTCCTTCAGTCAGGGAATTTCCATCCCGATCGAAAAAAGATACCGAACCATTTCTGGAAACAACTGCCTTCAAGCCGGAGGTGAGCAGACATACATTATCTCCTTCGCGTACCACATTGAAGTCCCTGAATTCGGGCTGAGGGACGACAGAAAGGCTTTTCCGGTCAGTAAAACTGCCATCGGGAACTGCTGATACCCTTATTATAGCGGGAGAGACTGCCTGGAGCCTCACAACGGCGTTTTCGCATACCACGGTCAACTTTCCGTCCCTGACCGAGTAATCCCTGTGACAGGAAATGAGAAGCAGGACGGAAATGATTAAGAATAATGCCTTTCTCATATTGCTACGGAATTCCTTTCTATAAGCTTGTTGAGAGTTGCGACCGAGAGTCCCGTACGATAACCGTCCGGAGCGGTGTTGAGGCAATAGTCGACAAGCCGGTCGACCGTTGAAGTAGCGACATGCATCCTCGTATCGGATGAAGCGTAATAGATGAATACTTTCCCGTCAGGATCGCAGATCCAGCCGTTAGAGAACAGGACATTCATCACGTCTCCCTCATATTCCTCCCCCTGTGGAGCCATGAAGAAGCCGGCCGGCTCTGCTATCACCCTGGAAGGATCGTCCAGGGCTGTCATATAAAGATAAAGGACGTAACGCAGTCCGGATGCACATCCGCGCACTCCGTGCGCAAGATGCAGCCATCCATCGGGAGTCTTGATAGGATGGGGGCCCTCACCGTTCTTGCTTTCCTTGATGGTATGATAGTACCTGCGATTGATTATCTTCTCCTCCTTGATGACCGCATGTTCCATGCTGTCCACCAAGGACCAGCCTATGCCACCTCCGCTTCCAGCATCGATGAAACCGTCCTGCGGGCGGGTATATAGGGCATATTTGCCATTGACAAATTCCGGATGAAGGACTACGTTGCGTTGCTGGCAGGAGGATACTATATCGGGGAGACGTTCCCAATCGATGAAATCCCTGGTCCTGGCGACGCCGGCAGAGGCCACCGCAGCAGAGAGGTCGTCTGGATGGGCAGGGTCTTTCCGTTCCACACAGAATAATCCGTAGATCCATCCATCCTCGTGGGCGGTAATCCTCATGTCATATACATTGGTAGCCGGTTCCCCGTATTCAGGCATCGAGACCGGATTAGGCCAGAAACGGAAGCTGTCAATTCCATTCGGGCTCTCAGCTACCGCAAAGAAAGACTTCCTGTCGGCTCCTTCAACCCTAGCGACAAGGAGATACTTCCCTTGCCATCTAATGGCACCGGAATTCATCACCGCATGGATTCCGAAGCGCTCCATCAGATATGGATTAGTCTCCTTATGGAGATCGTACCTCCAGGACAACGGAGCATGCAGGGCGGTCAGGACCGGGTTGGCATAACGCTCATACAAACCGTTTCCTTCAATCGGAACATTCTTTTTCTCAATAAGTTCCTGGTGCTTCTTCCTCAACCAGGCCAGTCTCTCTTCGTAAGTCATAGCAACACAATATCTTTCTTTTCGGTGAATCGTATGAAATCTTCCTCATTGCCAGAGCCTTTCCAAGGGGCATAGAAATGACCAGGCTTGTCGTGGGCATTGCGCCAGGTAAGCATATAGCTCACTGGGAAACCATCCACTGCGCTGTAGAGCCTGCCGCACCACCATCCAGAGTCGGGGATCCCTTCCAGTCCGGTTTCGGAAAGGCACATCAGCTTGCCGTGCTCCGAGGATATGGTCTTCAGTACTTCAAGCATATCCCTGACCTGGGAGACATATCTGCTCCCGGCTTCTTCCAGACCGGCTGGACCAACATATTCGTAGATGTCGGTACCCAGGATATCAACTATATCGTCGCCTGGGTAGCGTGAGAGATAATCATCTGCACTGATAGGACCGTTGGGAGAATAACACCATACGATGTTGTCCAACCCCTTGTCCTGCGAGAGCCTTGACCAGGTCAGACGGAACAGAGCTTTGTATTCATCTTCGGAACAAAGCTTTCCTCCCCACCAGAACCAGCTTCCAATGTTCTCGTGCCAGGGACGGAATATGACAGGCACATCCCCAAGGCTTGCGATGAATTCGGCAGCACGGTCCAGCCATACAAGGAATTCCTCGTGAAGGGAACCTCCTTCCAGGACCGATCTTACGACCTCATCGGAAGAGACGTCCCAGGCATCACCTCCGGTCAGGGGATTTCTGGGATGCCATGAAAGAGTGACTACACCTCCCCTTCCGGCATGGGTGACAGCCGCCTTGCGCATCAGTCCGAAAGGAACTCCGTCAAGGTTACAGCTGTCGGCGAGTTCGATGCCTCCAAGGTCGAAGCCCACAATGGCCGGATAACGGCCTGATACCTCCTTGACATCCGACCTCGCCAGAGGATCGTTCTCCCAGTCGGTCACCACCCAGGCATGGCCATAGGAAAGGTCATCCTGGTGGCCGTACAGCTTCTCTCCTGCCTCTACATGGGCGGAGAGCCTTTCATACAGCTGTTCTGCCGGGGAATCAGTCCGCTTCCCTGTGCGTGTCGCACATGAGATCAGGGCTGACGCAGTCATTATCATAAGGAACAACTTTCTCATCTTAGTTTATCTTTGGTGCCGAATTGTACACTGAGGTCAATGTGTAACTGTCACTCTTTGTGAACCACGCCCTTTTCATTACGTCTATCGCTTCCTTGCTGTTGCCAACATAGGAACCTGTAGCATGGTTGATATACCCATGCTGCTCCTTGCCGGTATCGGAAGCTCCGTTGTCCCAAAGGAAGCAAGGAAGGCCATAGGTGTTGGCCGCCTTCACGACATATTCCAGATAATAAAGGAAGAACCTCCAGGCCCGGTTGTCGGACTTTGAGCGCATCGAACAACCGAACTCTCCCAGATAGCACGGGATACCCTTGTCGACATAATCGGAACAGAGCTTGCCGAAGACTTCCTGCACGTGGTCCTCATCTCCACCGTTGGCTTTCTTGCCGGCAGCCCCGGTATGGCCCCAATCCGAATACTGGGCATCTCCCAGGGTATAATCATAAGGATCATAGAAATGTACGGCTACGATGATTTTATCGGACCTGTCTTCAGGCAGTTTCATATATTTCGTAAACTCCGGATTGGCCGCATAGGAAGGTACAGCCAGCCACCTGGTCTCATTGTTGCCACCGGTTGAGCGTACCGCATCGACGAATACCTGGTTCCAATCATTCAGGATGTTGCACTGGAGTGTAGGATCCTTGCGGAACTCTTCGCTCCAGCCCCAGCCGCCGTCGTTGATTTCGTTGAAACTCTCCATGATGAGCCAGTCTCCATAGTCGGAGAATTTATTCGCAATCTGCGTCCATACGGCCTTTATCTCGGCTTTGATGGCATCGTTGAGGGTGTTGTTATTCACGGCATTCTTGATATCCAGCCAGTGGTCGTCACCATGGTTCTCATCGTGATGGGTATTGATGATGACATTCAGTCCTGCCTCATGAGCGAAGCCCACTACTTCGTACACCCTGTTCATCCATGCCTCGTCGATCGTGAAGTCAGGATAGGGGCCTATCCTCTTCATCCAGGTCACAGGAATACGAACGCTGGTGAATCCTGCAGCCTTCACACCCTTGAACGTGGCCAGGGTGGCAGGTGTATTGCCCCAGGCGGTTTCACTGGGATAGTTATACCAGTCGAATCCGTTATCATCCACATAATGCCAGGTGTATATGGCATCGAAGTGGTTGCCCATGTTCCAGCCAAGGCCCAGGGTTTCAGCAAGTTTCCAAGCCTCATTTTCCTTGGGCTCCGGTTCTGGAGGAGGAGTCGGCTTCTCTTTCGCATCCTGGGTTATGCCGACCTGGACCGAAGGGGCCCCGGCCGAAGAAACGGTCAGGGTGGCCGTCCTCTCCTCATAATCCTCGTTTGCCGTAACCTTGAGTCCCACTTTGATTGAATATGACGAATATGTTCCGTCCACGTAGGTAATCCACGCCGGAAGGCCTGTGATCTGAGGTCTGGACGGAGCTGTTATGGTCAGGGAGAGTTCCTCACCTGATTGTGAGACCTTGAACGAAGATGAACTCAAGGTAATCGATGTAGGCGCCGGCTCTGTTTGAGGCACCGGATCAGGTTCCGGCCCATGGCATGCCGCAAAGGGAAACAACATGGCAAGGGCAAGAAGGAATTGACGTACAGCCTGCTTATTCATATCAATAATTAACATCACTGCGTGAAATTACGTACGGATTGGTCATCGCACTCTTCCACCACGCCGTGTCAGGCATGTTGGAGCCATACCAGGGCATGAACCAGGACCACTTGGCCCCGGTGGACCAGACGGTTGGGATGGAAGCGAACGCCTTGTCACCATCCTTCCCGCATTCACCCAGAGCTACCATTTTCCTCGGGTAGGCTCTCTGGATCTCGGTAAACTCCCGAAGGTTCGAGGCAGCATCTGTCCCGTATAGGTCCCGGGCCACTATATCCACATACTGGTCTCCAGGATACCACGCAGTATCCAGGTTGTATTTGGACGAGTCCCCGTTATAGTTCTGGGTGGTCCACACCCATATCAAATTGTTCACTCCCTTGGAAGCGAAATAGTCGAACATCGCTTTCCAGATCTTCCTGTAAACCTCAGCTCCGTCATAACCCCACCAGAACCAGGAGGTTGTCCAGGACGCCTGCTGCTTGTAAGTGGCATTACCGGCAGCTTCGTGGAAAGGACGCCAGATCGCTGCGATTCCCTTGCCCTGAAGGGCCAGCAAAACCTCGACTACCTTATCCATCTGACCGTAGAACCATTTGTTCTCCCAGGTTCCGTCCGTAAGAGCGTTCTTCGCCCTGAAGGAGGTCTTGTCCGGTGAGCAGGTAACTCCGCTGCCGTCAAGTCCAGGTTGGGTATCCTTTGTAACCGGAACGTTGAAATGCCACATCAGTGACACTATTCCACCTGCCTCCGCCCATTCCGTGACGGGCTTAAGGTCATTGTAGTTTATCCAGTTGTTTTCCGAAGGGACATAGATGTGGATGAAGTCATAACAGTTCATGGCCGGATATTTCCCTGTAGCGGAATATACCTTGTCGGCTTCACGGTGGTTCCAGTTGACATCTGCCATTATGGACGAGATGACCTTCTTTCCATACTGTCCAGCAAGATAACCATACACTGCCTTGGCCTCCTCCGTGGGCTTTGCAGTGACGAGGGTGGTGGTAATATCCACCTGCGTCTCTCCCCCTTCTTCCTGTCCACCGCCTCCATCGTCGTGTTTTTCCGCGGCTTTCTGGGAAATGGTCACAGACTTGGAAAGGTCGCCGGAAGAAACGGCGATAGTGGCCGAGCGAGGCTCATATGCCGTGTTTGCAGATACTTTCAGGATATACGTTATCTGATACTTGTTGAAAGTGCCATCTACCAGAGTAATCCACCCAGGGAGTCCGCTGACGACAGGCCTTGCCGGAGCTGTGACGCTCAGGTTAACCTCGGTGGCAGCATCATCGAGACTCATGGACTCGGGACTCAGCGAAATGGCCGTCGGCGCCGGATCTACCGGTGTCAACGGTTCGTCAGGTCTGCAGGACCAGATGACGAAGGCGGAAACGGCCAAGGCAAGGCAAGTCAGTACTTTCCTCATTTGCAAAAGTATCATTGGATCCCGGAGGGAGGGTCAGCCCCCTCCGGAATAAATAATCAGGCTTCTATATGTAAGCCAACTTGGTGACGACGAGGTTCTTGCCCTGCACGATCAGGGCAAAACCCCACCATTGGTGCGACGTCATGGCAGCGAAGGCATTGCCTTCAGCCTTGAAGGAAACATAGCCCTTTTCAGCGGCCTCGGGAGAGTTGTCCTGGTTGAACTGGACACCGTTAGGAGTCACATATCCCATTCCTCCCCAGTGCCCGTCGAAGACCTGGATGGACCAGTCTGAAGGGTCGTCGGGAGTGAAGTAGATACGGACTTCCGCTCCTTCCCACAGTTCTGCATTTACCCAGTCATCTTCGCCTCCAAGTTCAAGGTTGGTAGCGTAGTCGCCGGTATGGGAGCTGGTTCCTTCCCAGACCACGGTCTCGGTAGCACCGAAGTGCAGGAACGAAATGCCGGTCACGTTCAGGAACTTGCCCTGGACGATGAGGGCAGAGCCCCACCACTGTTTCTCGGTGAATAGGTTGAATATCTCATCTGTCACTTCAAATGCGACATATCCCTGGGAAGCAGCATCAGGATTCCTGCTCTGGTTGAACTGGTTAGGATTGTCCATGCCCGGGAAGAGCATAGACATTCCGGCCCAGTGACCGGTGAACAGCTGCATAGACCAGTCGGAAGGATCAGCAGGAGTGAAGTACACCCTTACTACATCTCCAACGGCCAGACCGGCATTCACCCAGTCGTCCTCAGTGCCGAGTTCGAGATTGTTGGCATAGTTGTCAGTATCCCTGGAGCCTTCCCAGATGAAAGTCTCGGTGTAAGGCGCGGTCACTTCGAAAGGAACGGCCCAGGTCAACTGGGTCCCGTCGATGAGGGTGAAGTCCAGACGGTAGATGCCGGGGCCCATTCCCTCAGGAAGGGCGAACGACATGGCACTGTCAGTGCGCGTGTCAAACTGAACCACCTTCTTGCCCTTGACGACAATGGATTCAACCTTCATGAGGTTGTTTCCTGAAATGGTGATATTCCGTCCGAGAGTGTAGGTCGGCTGGTCGAAGGTAACAGAGATGGCTTCGTCATAGGAAACCGTCACCCTTTCCGTCTCAGTCTGGTAGCCGCTGGCAGCAGTCAGTGTGATTACGCCTGAATACGCATTGGAAGGTACCGTAACTACTACCGTTCCTGCATCAGCTACATAGAAATCACAAGGAATGAGTCCTTTGACCTTGTCACCGATAGTTACACCCGTGACGAGATCAAGGTCTGTACCGCTGACGGAAAGTTCTTGTTTTCCTGCAACAACTTCGGTTCCGCTGATTGCGGTAGCGACAGGCTTGACCACTTCGATCGGTTCGGTCCATGCCTGCTTGCCGGAAGCGAGCGTAACGCCTACGCCACCGTCGTTGGCACCATCGGGAACGACAGCAAAGATCTTTCCATCCTGGTAATACCACGTAGCTTCCGCATTGGTGAAGTCAACCTTGTTGACAAGATCAAGGTCGGATCCGTTGATTTCCACGGTGTTTCCAGCCTTGTACCGTCCGTCCTCAGCTAGGGATTTGATACCCAGGTCAGCCACGGATAGGGAATTGATGAATCCCGCATCGAAAGTCTTTCCGGCAAAGGAAGTAAGGGTGATGTTACCGTCAGTTGCCGAAGGAGGAAGATTAAAAGTGATAGACTTTGCACCGGAAGCGACAGTGAATTCAACATCACTTGCACCTGCAAGGTCAATCGTCTCAATCATGTCCAGATGCTCTCCGGTTACGGTAATCAGGTCGCCGCTCTTGTAGGTCGTGGTGTCAGCCACCGCAACGGTGGGATCACCGACCAAAAGTTCGGAATCCGAATAGATCTGGTTGGGAATAGTGGTCTGGTCCTCAAGTTCGTTGACATCGCCGACTATGACATAACTGGTAACGGCGTCGCCCGGAACGGTGAGGGTCAACTCAGTACGTGACTGGCTGTTGAAAGTAGTCACATATACTCCTCCCAGGATAACCTCCCTGACGTTGTTGAGGTATTCACCCCTGATAGTCAGGATGTCTCCGGAAAGCACCTGAGCAGGTGAGAAAGAGTTGATGACGATAGGTTCTGTATACTCAAGGTCGAACCTCGTGGAGGCGGTAAGGCCGTCACTGGTAACCACGGTTACAGGGCCTATTTCAGCACCTTCCATCGGAACGGTGACACGAATCTCGCTGCGGGAACCGGAAGCTATGGTCTCGATAGCAGTAACGCTTGCACCACCGGTGAAACGGACTTCGGAAACCTTCTCAAGGTTGGCACCGATGATTCTGAGCTGTCCGCCGCGCATAACAGGATTGGGGGCGATGGCTGCCAGGGCAAGCTTGCCGGAGTACTGGTCGGTGTCCAGCTCCTCATTCTGACAGGCGGTCAGACCGGTCATCGCGACAAGCAGGGTCGCGAGAATGGAGTATTTAAATAACTTCTTCATATTCATTTCCTCCTATCCATTATTTGTAAGGAACAGCACGGAGGTTGTCAATCTTGATGACAGGCTGGCATTCGGTACCCGTAACTCCACCGCTCCATACGAAGATGGTAAGTGAGGAGAAGGACGATGCGTCCAGGGTGCCGGAGGCCTGCGATCCATCCGGTCCGTAGATAAAGCTGGAGTAAGGGATAGTCACGGTCACCCACTTGTTCCCAGTGTCGAAGGAACCGGTGGCTTTCCATGGTACGTACAGGGCTCGCGGAGACTCGCTGCCGCTGATGAAGGTGTTGTTGGCTCCGGCGGTAACATTGCCGTCAATATCAAGCACGCCTGCACCACCTCCTGTGACAACGGTAACACCACCGACGAGGATCTGCATGGCACCTGACATCCAGGGATTGGAAGAAGGTATGTACAGCTCAAACTTGAGGGCCATGTTCTTCCAGTCGGAGAAGTCGGCGAAGTCGGTCAGACGGGGGCTGTCGGCATATGTGACTGGATCGTCCCAGTCGCCGGGCCAGTACTCGAAGGAGAAGTTGGCGTCATTCCAACCGCCATCTGCATCCAGGGTGACATCCGGGGCGCCAAGACGGAGGAAGTTGCCGCTGAGGGCGGTTTCATCGGTCTCGATCACCTGGGCATGCCAGCCATGGTTGGCGGGATGAGGATCGTCATCGAAGTTGAACAGCATTCCGCGGTAATCCTTGTACATGAAGACGGACTGTGCCGTACCGGAAGAGGTGGTTACCTTGATCTTGCCGGGCTGGGCGCCTTCTGGAATTACTACCGAAATCTCGGATCCGTCACCGGCGGAGGCATTCACAGGATCGACACCAGGGAACTCGACCTGGACGGGATCGAAGAGATAGGAGCCACTGATGGTAACGGTCTCACCCGGGTTGGCCCATTCGAGAGACATCGAAGAGATCTTCGGTGCAGGAGGAAGCACCTTGAAGTCATAGGTGACTTCCTGGCCGTCCTTGGTGATCATGTAGATCTTGTCAGTCTGGACGGACGGCATGGTCTTGGGAACCGAAACGAGCAGGGTCTTAGCTGTCATGTAGCTGGTGTTCAGGATGGCAGCCTGGTCGTTGAAGTAGAGGTCATGGATGCTGGTGAGATTGTCACCGACGATACAGATGACCTCTTCCATATTGGCCTGGGTGATGATGACGTCCTTGTCGGCATAGCGGATGAAATCCACCTTGGGGACTCCGGATGTCTGGACGAAACGGTCCGGATAATCTACGGATTCGCAAGCCGCAAAGAGGAGAGCGCCCAGGATCAGGCATTTGTATGTATTCTTAACTTTCATCTTGCGTTCAATTAAAAGTCATATGAATAAGTCTCCCTGACATCGACGTGGATCGGTTCGGCTGTGGAACCGACGTTGGGATTCATGACGACATCCTCGGTAGGGAAAGGCATATAGAACATAGAAGGCTTGACATCGGTAAGCTCCTGGTCGTTATTGTAAGTGACTGAGGAAACATCCCATGCGCGGGCACCGGGTCCGATGTAATTCTCCTGGGCATCAGTAACGAACTGCTTGTAAAGACCGTCGAGGCCATTGTAACCTGAACGCCTCTGAGCCTTGAGGTCGGCGATGCAGGAATTGACATCGTAGTAGGAACGGCGGACATAGTCATACCAGCGGTCACCTTCGAGAGCGAGCTCAAGGCGGCGCTCCTTCCAGATATCTTCGTAAGTGATGGTGGTCAGAGGAGCGGCGTTCGCCCTTGTGCGGATCTTGTTGACATACTCGAGGGCCGTACCGGTGTCTCCAGTCAGGAAAGCTGCCTCGGCGTACACCAGATAGATATCGCCCAGACGCAGGATATGCGTAGGCAGCTGGTTGTACATACCGAATGATGGATATCCGAATGCTGCCACGTGGTCGGCGACATCTCCGTAAAGATGCTTGGCGTAGTTGGCTCCTGTCTGGCATCCGAAAGTCTTGTTGGATGCATTGGACTCGAATCCGCCTGGGCAGTAGGAAGGATCATAGAAGAAACGGTAGAAATCAAAGCCACCCTTGTCGGTCCAGAAATAATCGTACTGGTCACCGAACATCATCATGGTAGCCTGCCTGCGGTCATCCACATCAACCCTTTCCTCGGGATTCACGATAGGCGAAACTCCGAAAGCTTCCTGTAGGTCGACGGTGGGGCCTTTCCAGTCACCCCAGAGGTTGCCGTTCTCATCGAAGCCGACATTACCCACATCGCACTGGATGGAGTTCTGGGATGTCCAGCTCTCCTCCTTGCACTGCCAGTGCCAAGTAAAGAGGCACTCGCCTGTCTGCTGGAACTTGTCAGGAGTCATCCTGAAGATGTCGGAATACTTGGGTGTAAGGGTACGTCCGGAATTCTTGATCACATCCTCTGCATACCTGCGGGCAGCACTTAGGTCAGCCTGGTCGAGAGATCCGTTCACACCGGCCTTGGTCAGATAAACCTTGGAGAGGAGAGCCTCGGCGGCGTAGTAGTCGATCCTGTTCAGCTTGCCGATGTAAGCATTCTTGGGAAGGAGCTCCATGGCTTTCTCGAGAGTCAGGATCACATATTCATAAACATCAGCCTTCTGGACCTTGGATACCTCGTTGTAGGTGGCTTCCTTGATCACTTCGGTGTTGTCGTGGATGATCGGGACGTCACCGAAGGTACGGACCAGCAGGAAATAAGCCATCGCCTTCCAGGCAAGGGCCTCTCCTATGCAGCGGTTCTTGACCGCCTCCGTGGCGGTGCCCTCGGCCTCACGGATGTTCTTGATCACAGTATTGCACTGTGCGTTGACAGCCCAGAGGGAGTAAGACATGTTCTTGAGGTCGGTATCCGTACCATTGACGGTAAGGGTGGTGTAAGCGTTCTGCCCCTGATATACATTGCCGCACATGGTTTCTGAACCATAGATATAGAAACGGATGATATCGTACCAAGGGGAATTGTACAGGTAGTTGATGCCCTGCTCGCACTGTGCGTCGTTCTTGTAGAAATCACCGGTGGTGAAACTGTCCTCGGACGGACGGTCCAGGAAGCCCTCGCAAGAAGATGCACCAATGAGCATGACAGCCGCAATGACTATATATTTAAATGCATTTTTCATATTCTTGTCCTCCATCATTAGAAAGTGAGATTAAGACCGAAGGAGCAAGTCATAGGGGAAGGATAACGGCCATTGTCGACGCCGAAAGTCAATCCTGACGAATCCTGGGTGGAAGCACCGACCTCAGGATCGAATCCCATGTACTTGGTGAATGTATAGAGGTTCTGGATATTCATGTAGAGACGGATATTGTCCACCTTGATCTTGTTGAGCATTTTCTTGGGGAAGGTATATCCGAGAGAGATGTTCTTGATCCTGAGATAGCTTCCGTCTTCGATGTAACGTGTGCTGAGACGGTCGTTGTCGTTGGGGTCCTGGATAGAGGGACGCGGAGTCTTGGTTCCGGAATTGGCAACCTTGACATTGGTGACATCATCCAGCCATGAACCCTGGGTGTAGGTCTTCTGAGGGTCTATCACGGTGAGCTGCGCCCTGTCGGCGATGGAGGTATGCTGGTTGGTCCATGTGCTGTTCATATGGACAAGACCGTTGTATCCCTGACCCATCATGTTATAGTTCAAAACTTTGTTGCCATAGGATCCGTTTATGAATATCGACAGGTCGAAATTCTTGTAGATGAATGAGTTGGTCCATCCGTAAGTAAACTTTGGAAGTGGTGATCCTATGTTGGTTCGGTCGAGTTCGTTGATCACGTTGTCGCCGTTGACATCCTCGAACTTGAGGTCACCCGGCCACACGGTCGTGTAACGGTTGAAGACACCGTCCTGGGGATATTTCTCAGCCCTGGGTGAATTCTGGATGTCTTCGAGGGACTCATAGACACCGATAACCTTGTATCCATAGAAATTGTAGAGGGACTCCCCTATCTCGGTTACGGAGACGACATCACTCCACTGGCCGTAACCGACAAGGTTGGCATTGGCGCTTCCGTCAAGTGCGACCAGCTTGTTCTTGTTGAAGGAAATCTGGAAATTGCTGTTCCAGGAGAAGTCCTTGGTCTGGATCGGATGGGTATCAAGCGTGAGTTCAAGACCCTTGTTTTCGATGGTGCCGTAG
The DNA here is from genome assembly GCA_017962025.1 of Bacteroidales bacterium. Classification (GTDB taxonomy): domain Bacteria; phylum Bacteroidota; class Bacteroidia; order Bacteroidales; family UBA932; genus Cryptobacteroides. Next base: position 6,974 of record JAGCWD010000039.1, on the reverse strand, counting down.
TTACCTTTTGGAGCTGCAAGGGCGGAAGATCCATTGCCCTGGGTTCCCATATAGGAAGGAAGTGTCATCGACATGAGCATATCGGAAGAAACCTTCCGGTAGAGGTCGACAGTCAAGTTGATCCTGCTCTCAAGGAAGCTCAGGTCCAGACCGAGGTTTGTCTGATGCTGCTTCTCCCAATGGATACCGGTGTTGGAGATATTTGCAGGGCGCTGGCTGTCACCAAGGCCTGTAGGCATCTTGGACATGCCGGACTCCCAGGCACCGCCACCGATATTCGCATTTCCGGTCTGGCCCCATCCGAGACGGATCTTACCGCTGTTCAAACCGACAGAGGCTGCGAAATCCTTCAGGAATTCCTCGTTCGTAAACCTCCAACTGCCGGCGAATGAATGGAACGGAGCCCAGCGGTTGTCAGGTCCGAAGTTCGAAGATCCGTCGTAGCGGAAGGTATAGGTAAAGAGGTAGCGGTCATCATAATTATAGGTCTCGCGGGTAAAGAAGGAAGCCATCGCGGCGCTTCCGAAACCGGAATTGACCGTGGGATTTCCGGTAGCGAGCTTGATGTTGTGGATATCATCGGAAGGAAGACCGGTGTTGTTGGCACCAAGATAGTTCCACCTGGACTCCCAGGCTTCCTGTCCGACCATCGCCGTGACGCTGTGCTTCCCGAATTCGTTGGCATAGGTCAGGTAGTTTTTTACCGACCAGTAGGTGCTGGCGTTGCGCTGCGAACCCATATAGTTGTTACCCCTCTGCCATCCACCGAGGTTGACCATCGGCTTGTAGGTAGTAGCTTCGGAGTTGCTGACGTCGAAACCGATCTCGCTTCTCAGGGTGAAATGCTTGATCGGGGTGAGGTCTGCATAGACGTTTCCGGTCAGTTTCTGACGCTTCAGAAGGTTCTCGTCCAACATGGCCAGAGCGACAGGGTTGGCTGAGGTGTAACCCTCACGTACGGTCGTGGAATAGTTACCGTCGATATCGTACACGGGGATATCGGGAAGGGTGGACAATGAATAGAAGATAACACCTTCCTGACCGTCGGCCAGCTTTATGTTATCGTTGGTTACTGCGTAAGTGGCATTCAGTCCAAGTTTGAACCAACTCTTGAGCTGGGCATCGAGGTTGGTACGGAAGGATACACGGTCGAAGTTGGAACCGATGATGGTACCCTGCTGGTCCATGTAAGAACCTGAAACATAGTACTGTACCTTCTCCGTACCGCCCTGGGCGCTGATCTGGTGCTGGTGCTGGAGAGCGGTGCGGAACACCTCGTCCTGCCAGTTGGTTCCCTTTCCGAGGATGGAAGGATCGGCATACCAGCCGTTGTGGTCAACGAGTCCGAGATCTACCATATCATTGTAATACTCTGCGAACTCACGGAGGTTCATCATGTCGATCCTGCTGTTCTGGCGGGATACGGCGAACATTCCGTCATATGAGAACTTGGCCTCGCCAGCCTTACCGTGCCTGGTAGTGATGAGAACGACACCGTTCGCACCCTGGGCACCGTAGATGGCTGTCGCGGAAGCATCCTTGAGGATTTCCATCGATACTATATCTGCCGGGTTGATGGTTGCAAGAGGAGAGATGGTGGAAACCTTACCGTTTCCGAGGCCACCGAGTCCGAAATCCCATCCGGAGTTTCCTCCGCCCTGTACGATCACACCGTCAATGACGTAGAGAGGCTCGGCATTGGCGTTGACCGTAGCCTGTCCGCGGACGCGGATCGAAGATGAAGAACCCGGGGCTCCGGAGGTCTGTACCGCGGATACACCGGCGGCACGCCCCTGAAGGGACTGGTCCAGGTTAGTGATGATCGAGCCCTTGAGGTCTTCCTCCTTCATTGAGACGGAAGCACCGGAAAGGTCGCTTCTTTTCATAGTGCCGTATCCCACGACGACAACTTCATCGAGGAATTCGGCATCTTCCTTAAGGACGATGTTAATCGCAGTGCGGTTACCGACCGCGATCTCCTGGGAAGCATAACCGATGGAAGAGAACACGAGTGTTGCACCGGGCTTCACCGTGATCGTGTAGTTTCCATCCAGGTCTGTGACGGCACCGTTTGTGGTGCCTTTCTCCACGACGCTCGCTCCAATCACACCGTTCCCGGCCTCGTCCTTGACGACGCCGGCAACCCTGACCTGTGCGGACAGGGTAACAGTGCAGAAGAGAGCCATCATGAAGGCTAACAGCTTGTGTTTCATGCTACTTGATTTGTTGATTAATATGATGATTGTTTGATGATTCCAATGGTAGAGTCGGTAATGTATACGCCATTCAGTCCCTGCCCTTCCTGGGCCGGATCGCCGCAATAGTCATCCCCGGGCTGCCACTGCGAATGGACAGGCTGAGCGAATCCGCTCCATCCCCAGAAGTTGGCTCCGTCCAGTGCCTTGCTGCGGACCATCTCGAAAATATGGGAATAGTACCTGTCACGACAGATCGTGGTTGCCTCACGGCTTTCCGAGAAGCCGTCACGGGGGAACCCGAATTCCTCAACCACGATGGGAAGTCCGAGCCTCAAGGCCACGAACGCATGCTGGCTGAGATATTCATCCGTCATTGCAAGTGCCGCATCAAGGGTCTGCTCCAGGCTGTCCGCCTTAGCCCATCCCCAGTTATACGGCCATATATGGATAGTCATGTAATCAACTCCCGGAATCGTATTGACCCGCTCCACAAGTTCAGGGTCATTCTCACATCCCATCATGCCTTCATTTCCGGTCGACAGGAGATGGTTCGGATCCAGTTCCTTGATGATGCGTGCCGTCTCGGTCATCCAGCCTATGAACCCGTCACGGATCTCGGGGTCATCCGAGAAGCAGCGTGGCTCATTTCCAATCTGCCAGGAGAAAATGGCCGGATCGTCCTTGTAGGGTTTTCCAGTGATAGAGTTCTTACGCCCGACTATCGCGCGCACGTGATTATAAAAGAGTTCCTGGGCAGGCTGGCAAGTCTGGAACTTCCGCATCTGCTGCATGAAGGGCCAATAGCCATCGACGAGTGGGATCAAAGTCTTCTCGCCGGTAGCCCACTCGAGATACTGGCCGTATCCGCCGGACCATTCCCAGGAATTGTTGAGATAGAGAACAGCCTGCATGTCCCTCTTGCCAAGTTCGACCATGAAGCGGTCGAGGCCTCTCAGCAGGGTGTCATTATACACTCCCGGGGCAGGTTGCAGTGTAGGGTCGACGCGGGAGAAGACTCCGTCAGGGCCGTCACCACCCACGAGTACACGCAGGTTGTCGATTCCCAGCGCCTTCAGGGTGTCGAGTTCCTTTTCAAGACGATTGATATCGCCACCACGGCCCTCTGAAGCCAGTATAGGGCCATACCAGAAATTTGTCCCGACGTAATTGTAGACCTGCCCGTTACGTATGAAATGGCCATCCTGTACCCGCACGAAATCCGCCTTATGGGTACAACCGGCAGCTAGCAACAGAGCGGCCGCCAAAGCGACCTTGATGATTGAATCCTTCATGTTGGCCAAACATAGTAGTATCACTTGCAAAATTATTTGTATTAATTCCTGTCAACAAATACAAATTTATCAAATTATGATACTATTTTGACCGCATTACACGAAGATGCGCTTTTTCTTGAACAGGGTGCGGAAATCTCGCGGCGTATATCCCCTCTTGGACTTGAATATCCGGTTGAAATTGGAAAGGTTGTTGAAGCCGCAGTTGTAGCAGATCTCAGAGATGCTTTCAGTAGTGTCGACAAGCAGGCGGGCAGCATTGCCAAGTCGTATGTCTATTATGTAATCCATCAGGGTCCTTCCTGTCCTGGCATGGAAGAATCGGCTGAAAGCCGAAGGCGTCATCCCTACCATGTTCGCGAGGTCCTCCAAACGTAGTTCCTCGGCGTAATGGTCATTGACATACTGCTTTACCTTCATCACCCTGCGGCTCTCCCTGTCCCTTACGGCCCTGGCGAACGAACTGCTGGCGAGGATGCGGGAATCTTCGGCCAGGGACAGTTCGTTGAGGATCTTCAGGAAATGGAGATACTGGTCGAAAGTCTCCTTCTCAGACGATAGGCTGTCCAGCATGGAATATACCTTCATTATGGTCTTGACAGAGAAGGAAAGGCCGTGGTCCGCCTTGGACAGCATCTTTCTGATGGAGTCGAACTGGCTCTTGTTCAGCAGGACCTCCGGGAAAATGTCCGGAGAGAACTGGATGGTTATCTCCCTTACGTCGGCCTCGGTACAGTTTCCCTGCTCCCAGGCGTGCTCAAGTTCGTGTCCTGCCACCAGGGTAAGGTCATATGGGCCGATTTCCTCGACGCTGTCCCCTACCACGCGGCGAACTCCTTTTCCATTCTCAATGAAATTGAGTTCATATTCCCGGTGAGAATGCAGGGGGAACAGGAACTCCGACTTGTGGCGTTCCACAATATAAAGGCAATCCTTGTCAGAAAGCGGAGTGATCTCCTTGAAAACTGTACTCATCGTTCTGCTTTTGGACAAAGATACAAAATACAATTACTAAAAAATCAATTTTTGATACAATTTTTGCAAGGCAAGGATAAGGCATATAAGAATATGCCCTCCAATCCCCGGTAGGCTAGATTCGCAAGGGAGCATACCGAGGTTGTACCCTGCATAGCTCCTACATAATTTGCCATTAATACATATTTTTTCTATTTTAGGACAATCAAATTGTAACAATTTGATTAAACGAACTTTGTCCCTCCCCAAATAATGGACAGCAAACGAATCTTGACTTGTGTGACAATCGGAGTCGCCGTCATCTGGACAGCGCTCATGTTTTTTTGGATCCTGCGGGATCCTTATAAAGGCATGTCTACCTTCGAGCCAGGGGCCGACAACCGTCCCGAAGGCACCGCAAGAAAAGCAGACGATGTGGTCGTGGGGGAGTTCTTCATGAAGTACGATGAACCACTTCCTAGTGGTCTGAACGGCATCTGGAACGGGTTCAGGGGCGCTGACAGAAGCAATATAATAAAATCTTCCACCTCAATCAACACAACCACTGACTATCCTGTCCTTTGGACTGCCACGACAGGCGAGGGACATGCCTCCGCTGCCATATTCAAAGGACTTGTGTATGTCCTCGACTATGATGAGACACTTTCTTCAGACGCTTTGCGGTGTATCTCGCTGGAGACCGGCAAGGACATCTGGAAACGCTGGTACCGGGTGCGTATGAAGCGCAACCATGGCTTCTCCAGGACCATCCCTGCGGTCGGTGACGGTTATGTCATCACCCTGGGTCCGGAAGGCCATGTGATGTGCTGCGACCCACTGACAGGCAATCTCAAATGGACCCTGGACCTGAAGCAGACCTTCAGGACAGAGGTCCCGTTCTGGTACGCCGGCCAATGCCCCCTCGTGGACGACGGGACCCTTGTAATCGCCCCGGCAGGTGAAGAGACCCTTCTCGCAGGGATCGATGCCAACAGCGGCAAAGTGCTCTGGACCACTCCCAACAGCGTATCCTTCAAGATGAGCCATTCGTCAGTGATGCCGATGACCCTCGAAGGGAAGAAGACTTACGTCTACTGCGGAGTCGGCGGTGTGGTGGGAGTCTCAGCGGAAGGGTCTGACGAAGGTAAACTGCTCTGGAGCACAACCAAATGGCAACCTTCGGTCATCGCTCCCTCCCCTCTTGGCATCTCATCAAGAAGAGTCTTCCTGGTCGCCGGCTACGGGACAGGAGGCGCTCTACTGGAAGTGACCAGGAACGGAGCTTCCTGGAGCGCCGATATACTCGAACAATACAAGGCCGACAAGGGACTCTCGGCAGAGCAGCAGACCCCAATCCTGTACGATGGAATGATTATCTCGATCCTGCCTAAGGATGCAGGTGGGAACCGGGAGAAGATAGTGATCTACAAACCTTCGGACCTCCACACTCCGGTCTGGAAAAGCGCCAATGACGAGAAGTTCGGCCTTGGGCCTTACATCACCGTCAACGGGAACCTCTTCGCTTTCAATGAAAGAGGTACCTTGTATGTCTACAAAATCGGCAAGGGTGAGATGGAGTTGCTCCGCAAGCAAGAGATCCTGCCCGACGGAGAGGATGCTTGGGGCCCTATGGCCTACGCCGACGGAAGGCTGATCCTCCGTGACGCCCACAACATCGTCTGCATTAAGATTGACTGAGAAGACTTTATGGAAGAAGACAACAATAAGAAAGGATTATCCAGGAAGAAATTCCTGCGGATCACCGGCAACATCGCCGCAGGAGGCATGATCGCCGGAGTGTCCGGCAAACTGATACGGGATATGATCATAAAGCCGGAGAAGGTGTTCTATGACGCCGATGGCGACACCTACGACATTTCAGACGGTGATACTTCTGTCTCGCCGTACCGGAAGAAAGTCGCCATCAGGACACCCGAGGACATCGACGCGTTCGATGTGCTGCCGACAGACAAGATGGTCGCCGCAAGCGGAGGATTCCTATCTGTGTATTCCGCGGAAGGCACTTTGGAACAATGCTTTGAGGTCGGTCAGGATGTGCGGGACATCTCTATCACAGGAGAGGAAATCTATGTCCTGTTCCCTTCGAGGATCGCCGTCTGGTCTCCTTCCGGAGAGATACTCCGGAAATGGGACGCCTGTTCCGATAATTCGGACTACTGTTCCCTGACAGTCTCTTCCGACGGAGTCTTCGTGACCGACGTGTTCGCCAAGAACATATGCCAATATTCCCATGAGGGAGATCTCATCCGGTTTATCGACAGCCCCAACGGTTTCGTGGTTCCCAGCTACTCATTCGGCATCGCCAGCCACGGAAACACGATCTACTGCTCAAATCCCGGGAGGCATCTTGTCGAGAGCTATTCCGGAGACGGGAAGTACCTCGCAAGTTTCGGCCATGCCGGAGTCGGCACAGGGTACTTCAGCGGCTGCTGCAACCCGGTCCATCTATTTGTCTCGCAGGCCGGTGAGATCATCACATCAGAGAAAGGCATCCCCAGGATCTGCTGTT
>JAGCWD010000038.1 GCA_017962025.1 Bacteroidales bacterium | reverse complement strand
GTGAGCGAGAGTGTAGACACCGATGAACGGGATAGCCCGCTGGATGATGCTCGTGGAGTTCATAATGATATAATCGCAAGGGACTTCCGGAATCAAATCCTTTGCTCCCCGTTCCTCCAGCACCTTGTACGACAGGAAATCCATGAATCCTTCGAAGACACAGCATGACTCCTGCCTCTCCGTCTTGTCCAAACGGATGACAGTTGGAGCCTTGACACCATAGCATCCCTTGAAGGAACGGCTCCGGATCTCCACCCCACCGAGGATGTTCATGAACGCCACACCGTAGTAGTCGCGGCCGCGGACGACGTATTCGGCTTCCTTACAGTATCGCTGGCCTATCTCACCCGGTATTCCACGGGATTCCAGGTATTCCAGAAGGCGGGGATTCGTCAGCTCCTCGACAGAGATGTAGCTGATGCCCGGGGTGCCCGACAGCCTGGCCATGTGGTCGTTCCTGTATCGACTGATGTCGTCATTACGATAATCCTTATGGAAATGGCAAGCCTGCTCCTCCAGCCACGCCGCCGCCTCGCTGAACGTGCAGTAGCCTTTCAGTGCGATGGCGAGATCAATGACGTTCCCTCCCTTCGAGGTGCCGAAATCCAGCCAGAGGTTCTTGCGGGTGGACACCGAGAAGGATGCGTTTTTATCAGGACGGAGAGGGGAATGGTACATCAATTGAGACCCGCCGCTCCTCTTCGAGACCGGCTCTATGCCCAGATGGGACAATAGTTCCCAAATCGGGATCCTTTTCAATTCTTCTATCTTCATTGTATTGTAATGCTTTATGTGAATAATAAAAGTGACGTTTGATGACGGTGATGGACATCGCCGCCCACAAAAAGTGCCAGTTAAAAGCAAACCGTATAGTTACTTTTTCCCTATAGGCACCCTTAACTAACTATACCGTTTTGATCTGAAGCCTTTGGGACATAGTGGAAATCCCGGTTGTACACGTATTTCTTACCTTCCTTGAGGATCATTCCCTTCTCGACGAGGAACTTCTTCAGTTTGGCCAGGATCGCGTACGACCGGTCGAAGCCAAGGACTTCATATCCCGTCCTGAGCCTGTCGATGAGTTCGTTGTACCCTACCTTGGAGGCTCCCTCGAAGGCCTTGTCCAACGCCTTGCGGTGTTCTTCCTCCGGCAGTTCCTTATAATTGAAAGACTCCCTTTTCGGCTTTGGAGCGAAGTCATAGTCCTCTTCCAGTACAGGAATTCCTTCCTCACTGACGTGGAAAGCAAAGGGAGGGAATTTGCGGTCCCGGACAAGAGAAGCACAGACCTCGCTGATATTCTCATCTTCCTCACTCACCTTGATCTGGATGATGGTCTCCGCCTTGTGATTGAGTTCCGTACCGATATGACCACGGAGATTGTCATCTCCCTTGTTCAAGTGAAGTATGGTATGTATGTGGACATTGTACTGACTGCTCCATCTCATCAGGAGGCCAATGACTTCCGCCGCTTCAGTTGAAGAATTGATGTCAAAGAGCAGATCCCTCAGTCCGTCGATGATGACCAGCCCGACCTCCGGCTCTGATGAAAGGGCAAGTTCGATGATGTCCCTTCGCTCCAGGGTACTCATCTCACGTAGGAAAGCGAACCGGATACGGTCGTCGTCCATCTTCTCCGGATAACCGCAGAGTTTGTTAATACGCCTCAGTATAGTTCGGCAGTGATTCGGACTCTGCTCTGTGTCGAAATAAAGTATCCTCTCTTTCCCCTCAGGAAAGTTCGCCTCATAATTGAGGATCTTCCTGCCCGTCAGCGCAGAGGCGACGATCGCGCTGACATTGAATGACTTCCTGGATTTGCCCTTGCCGGTTGACGCACTGAAATTGCCCAGTGTACTAATGGTGGATCCCTCGATCTTGATTACCTCCGGTGGAGTCTCATACTCGTCCGAGGCCCTGATGAGTATGGACTCCCATATTTCCTTGAAATTCTCAAATGTGATTCGTGTTTCCATATTCTGATTCTTTATCGTTGATTGTTAATGTAACCTATCGTATCTTCAACTAGTTCTTCATCTGTCCGGTGATAACCTTTTGCAAGCCAGGTATCTATTTCGGAACGGCTGAACCGTATGTGCTTGCCCTCCTTATGGTACGGGATGCGGCGGATGGCCACCCAGTGGTAGACCGTTTTCTTTGAAGGGTGATTGGGATGATAGGCACAAAGGTCACGGATGTCCATCCATTCATCGGGTTCGGACGAATCATCATGACTGCGGATAATGAAGTTTTTGATCTCCTTCACGTCCTTCGACAGGGATGACAGGATCCGGGGAAGATGATCGAAAGAGATTTGTTCATCTGGTGACATGACATTCTCATGGTTTTAAGTGAATAAAAGGTCCCGGATTCGCGGCCGCAAACAGGAAACCGTGGCCCGACCTGGACCACGGCACAAAAATACCGGCCCTGATGGGGGCCGGGGTAGGTTTAGGGGTACACCAAAGTATCCCCAAATTTCTGTTTTTCTGCTAAATACTGCTGTCGCGTTCTATTTTGGTAGCGATGGATGGAAAGAGTTCCTTCAGACAACCGGCGACGATGCGAAGGTCCTTCTGGGTCTGGTCATCATCGAACCTGAAATCAAGGCGCTTCTTGATGTTGTCTTTGTTCCTGCCCGTGACGCTCTGGAGAAGCCGGATCCATGCCGCCTTGTCCGAGTTGTGGAAGTTTAAGCCTAGGGAATCGAAGATGTAGTAGAAGAAGAGCACCTGCTGTCCCGTGGTCATACCGGAATCCTTCTCGGCGGTCGACTTGGTACTGTAGCCAGCCAGTGCCTTCCTCTTGGCCCGGATACGGTCGAGTTCCGAACCGTTCGTCTGCGAAACGACGTACTCCAGGGTATTCAGAATAGGTTCCGCATCC
>JAGCWD010000037.1 GCA_017962025.1 Bacteroidales bacterium | reverse complement strand
GTCCTACAATAATATCCAGGATGCCAATGCAGCCCTTAACATAGTGCGTGAATTCACCGACAAGCCTTTCGCCGTAGGCCTCAAGCACATGAACCCCTGCGGAGCCGGGGTGGGAGAGACCATCGCCGAGGCCTGGAAGAAGGCCTATGAAGGTGACACCACTTCCATCTTCGGCGGTATCGTGGCTTTCAACCGTGAGGTTGACCTCGAGACAGCCCAGATGCTCAAGCCCATATTCCTGGAGATCGTCATGGCCCCTTCCTTTGCACCGGATGCCCTTGAACTCCTCTGCACCAAGAAGAACCTAAGGGTCCTTAAGGTAGAAATGGGTGTCGAAGTCAAGGAACAGATGAGCTGCGTCAGCGTCAACGGAGGCCTGTTGGTCCAGAACCAGGACCTTTCGATCTGCCCGCTGTCCCTCGACCAGTGCGTTACCGAGACTAAACCGACTGAAGAGCAGATGCATGACCTGGAATTCACCTGGAAGATGGTGAAGCATGTCAAGTCCAACGCCATAGTTGTCGGCTGCGGCGGCATGCTCCTCGGAGTCGGCGCCGGCCAGATGAACCGTGTCGGCAGTGCGGAGATTGCCCTTAAGCAGGCAATAGGAGGGGAAGGAGGTTTGGCAAGTCCGGCCACTGCCACCCTCGGCACGTTAAGAGGGGGGACCGTGAACGAAGTGAACGGTGGGGTCGAGCGAAGCGAGACGGCCGGGCTGCCAGAACCTCCTTCGTTAGTACTGGCCTCTGATGCATTCTTCCCGTTTGACGACTGCGTCACCCTGGCTGCCAAGTATGGCATCAAAGCCATCGTACAGCCCGGCGGCTCGATCCGTGACGAGGACTCCATCAAGAAATGCAACGAACTCGGCATAGCCATGCTCTTCACAGGAGAAAGACACTTCAAACATTAGAATTATATGGGAATCAACGCATTGCTCCCTTGGAAAAACAGCAACGTCGAAATCGACAAGAAAGCTTTCGAAGACTTCTGGCGCAGGATGTCCCTTCTGCATGATGCAAAAGTCCTTGTGGTCGGAGGCGGTGGCCGCGAACACGCGATAGTCGACGCCCTGTCCCGCTCCAGCCATGTAGGAAAGATTTACTGTGCTCCCGGGAATGCCGGAATCGCCTCCCAGGCGGAATGTGTCCCAATCAAGGATACGGAAATCGACAAGCTCCTGGAGTTTGTCAAGGAGAAAGGCATCGACCTGACTGTCGTCGGACCCGAGGCCTCTCTTTCTGCTGGAATCGTCGATGTGTTCACAGAAGCCGGAGAGACCATTTTCGGCCCTACCAAAGCAGCTGCCACAATCGAATCCAGCAAGGATTTCGCAAAGCGCCTGATGGAGAAGTACGATGTCCCTACAGCTGCCTACAGGACATTCGAGAGCTATGACGAGGCCCTTGAATATGTTTCCGCGGGCCCTTTCCCAGTGGTTCTCAAGTATGACGGCCTGGCTGCCGGCAAGGGCGTGGTGATTGCAGAGAATCTCGAACAGGCAGAGGAAGCCTTGAAGGATATGCTTCTGGACGACAAGTTCGGCCACGGGAAAGTCGTGGTAGAGGAGTTCATGACAGGACCGGAATTCTCATTCCTCTGCTTCGTCTGCGGCAGGGAAGTTTTCCCAATGGTGCTCTCCCAGGACCATAAACGCGCCTTCGATGGCGACAAAGGTCCGAATACCGGAGGCATGGGAGCATATTCCCCGCTTCCTTTCATTACCAAAGAGGACTATGAATATGCCCTCGAGAACATAATGAAACCTGTGGCTGCCGGAATGGTGGAAGAAGGATGCCCGTTCAAGGGTGTCCTTTACGGAGGATTGATGAAGACTCCCAATGGAATAAAGGTAGTGGAATTCAACTGCCGTTTCGGGGATCCGGAGACGGAGGTTGTCCTGCCCAGGTTGAAGACTGATATTTTCGAGGTGTTCTGCGCAATTGCTGCCGGTGGATCAGCTCCTGAACTTCCTGAAGGCACAATAGCTCTTGAAGGCCTTGTTGTTCCTGCTTCAGCGATGATGCCTGAACTCAAATGGTCCGAAGATGCAGTCCTTGGTTTTGTGATGGCTTCGAAGGGCTATCCAGGCTCATACCAGAAGGGTTTCGAGATTACCGGTCTCGATGATGCCCTCTCTGATCCCGACATCCGTATTTACCATATGGGCACCAAGACGGTCGCGACCTGTCCGGAAGGTGAGGACCGTAGCCACCCTCGGCTCGTAAGAGGGAGGGGCCCATCGCTTGCGATGGGAGGGGCCGAGCGAAGCGAGGAGTCCGAACTTCCGGAGCAGGTCGCGACCGCTGAGGCCGAGCGTGGTGAAGCGTCCGAACTGCCGAGAGTGCCATCGGACCGGAAGTATATGACCGCCGGGGGTAGGGTACTTATGGTAGTGGCAAACGGGACTGACCTGAAGGAAGCACGTGACAAGGCACTGGATGCTGTCCGGAAGATTAAATGCGAGAACCTGTTCTACAGGACCGACATCGGGCATTGGGTCCTCTGATGACACAAAGGTGGTCGTGATTTCTAAATGCCTTATTATAAGGCAAATAACACATTGCCATCCTTCGATTTGGGAGGGATGACCTTTGCTTAAAGATTTGATTATTAATTAAATACAAAACACAGTGGTTATCAGTGGTAAAGAGTTGGCGGCCAAGTTGAAGGCCGAGATGGCGGAGCAAGTCAAGACTTTCCCGGATAAATACGGACGTGTGCCTCATCTGGTTGTTATCCTGGTCGGCAACGATCCAGGGAGCCAGACATATGTCAGGAACAAGGAGAAGGCCTGTGACGTGGTAGGATTCAAGCATACTACTTACCGTCTTCCAGAGGAAACATCTGGGCAGGAAGTCCTGGACAGGATAGTCGAGCTCAACACCGACGACACAGTTGACGGAATCCTGGTTCAGCTGCCACTTCCGAGACACATTTCCGAGACCAAGGTCATCGAAACAATATCCAAGGAAAAGGATGTGGACGGATTCCATCCTCTCAACACGGCGGCACTCTGGCAGAAGAGACCGAATAACACCTGTATTATTCCATGTACTCCCATGGGTATCATCAAACTGCTCGAGGAAGGAGGGGTTGAAATTGCTGGCAAGAAGGCTGTGGTTCTGGGAAGGAGCCAGATAGTGGGCCTGCCGATTTCCAAGCTGCTTCTTGACCGTAATGCCACTGTTACCATCTGCCATTCCCGCACCAAGGACCTACCTGAAGTTACGAGGCAGGCTGACATACTGGTCGCCGCTATCGGAAAGGCAAAATTCGTGACCGGAGACATGGTAAAGGAAGGAGCTGCTGTGATAGATGTCGGAATGGACCTTGATGAAAACGGCAAACTCTGCGGTGACGTGGACTTCGCTTCCGTCGAACCCAAGGCTTCGGTTATCACCCCAGTACCTGGTGGAGTGGGACCGATGACCATCTGCTGCCTGATGTCAAACACTATCCAGTGTTTCCTCAATAGTCGCTGAGGACATTGTATTTATCCTTATTATTCCTATTTTTGTTGAAACGCTTGACAAATTTTTAAAATCACTTGATATGAACAGAATCATCCGTTTCCGGCTGATGGCCCTTGTGGCCGTATGCCTGTCCGTAAGTGCATTTGCACAGGACAAGACCGTCAAGAAGATCATCGAGACGGGCAAGAATGACAACCAGGTTATGGTGCACTCGAACCATCTGGCAAATTACATCGGAGGTCGTCCGATCGGATCATCTGCCCTGACCCATGCCGAGGCTTGGGCGAAGGAAATGTTCGAGTCCTGGGGTCTTGAGGTTATGGTCCAGGAAGCCGGAGAGATCAATGTCGGTTTCGACCGTGGTCCCTGGTTCGGCCGCATGCTCAGTGAGGACGGTTTTCCCCTCCATTTCGGAACACCTGCCTACACTGCTCCTACCCGTGGTAAGCAAGTCGGACATGTTATGGTAGAACCCAAGTCCAGGAGGGAATTCGAAAGGATGAAGGGAGCCCTCAAGGGAGCCTGGGTACTTCTCGACGCGCCTTCAACTGGTATGGCAATCGATTGGTCTGATAAGGCTAATCAGGATCGTGCTGAAATCATCAAGCAGAATGAGGAGATCGACCGCCAGAACATGGAGATCCGTGCCTACAACATGACCCATAGGGATGAGGCTCCAAAGGAGATGCTTCCCTACAAGCAGATCACCGCTCCTTTCTACAAGGAGATGGTCGAGGCCGGAGTCCTTGGATTTATCCGTTCAGCCGCAGTTCCTCTCAGGGTAATGTATGACCGTGCCAACTGCTACAATATCACGATGGAGAACCTTCCGACCGTCTGCGACATCTGCCTTGACGAGGCACAGTTCAAAGTGATTAAGGAAAAGGTGCTCCGCAAGGATATTTTCCAGCTTGAGTTCGACATCCGCAACCACTTCTTCCGTGGACCGGTCAAGTACCACAACATCATTGGAATCATCCGTGGAAGCAAGTATCCCAATGAATATGTTCTCACGGGCGGCCATCTCGATGCTTATGACAATGGTACCGGTGCCGTTGACGACGGTAATGGAACCAGCCTCAACATGGAGGTTGCCAGGCTGCTTGCCACTTCCGGTGCAAAACCCAAGCGTTCGATCATGATCTGCCTCTGGACCGGTGAAGAGTACGGCCTGCTCGGCTCCAAGTTCTTCGTCGAGAACAAGACCGTTCCTCTCGAGAAGATTTCCAATTATTTCAATCGTGACGGAGGTCCCCTCATGTCAATAGGCATCACCGTTCCTCCGGCAATGTATGACGATTTCGTGGAGGTCTGCAAACCTATCATGGATCTCAATCCCGAGGTTCCTTTCACTGTCACGAAGCGTCCCGGCGAGCCCAGACCTCGTCCGACCAGTGCCGGCGGCAGCGACCATGCTTACTTTGCAATGAACGGTGTCCCTACCGTAAGTTTCCAGGAATCCGATCCGTTTGGTAAGAATTTCGAGTATCAGGAGATCTGGCATACTGAGAGAGACATCTATAATAAAGTAATCCCTGAGTACATGGAACACTCTGCTACGGTAACGGCTGTAGTGGTCTATGGACTGGCCAACCTTGACCATCAGCTGTCACGTCAGGGACTCTACAAAGAATAGGATACCCCTTTTAAGAAAACTCTACAATAACTCTATATTACCCGTTGTACAATGCTGTACAGCGGGTATTTTTATTTTTTATTTTCTCTACAAGTTTTGTTTTTATTATAAGATTCATTAATATTACAACACTAATAACACTAAAAATGGGCTTGTTTGACATCTTCTCAAGGAAAGGATCCCGCACCCTGATTACCAGCGTTGACAAATTGCTGGAAATCATCGACCACTCCCTTCTTGTGTTCAAGGACGGTGTAAAGGATTACCTCTACAATGACGGTCAAGGCTTTACCGAATACCTTTCTTCCATGGCTTCCCTCGAGACAGAGGCAGGAGCCAGGATGAAAGAAATAGAGAGCTCTCTATATTCACGAGGTTATCTCATCCGTTCACGTGGTGACATCATGAGATTGCTTGAGAGGCTTGACCATATTATTAATATATTGAGCGTTGATCTCGTTCAGTTCGAGATTGAGTCTCCGCATGTACCTGAGCAGTTGCGCAAAGAGTTTGTAAAACTGTCTGAACTTGCTTCCCTGGCGGTGGAAGGTACAATCCCGGGAACCAAAGCCTATTTTACCCATCCCCAGGATGTGGCCGACACTACCGAAAGGGTTTATTTCTATGAAAAGGAGGCTGTCAAGCTCTCCCAGTCTATCAAACGGACGGTCTTCCATGACATGGATGAACTGAAGCTGAGCGAAAAATTCCATCTGCGCTATTTCGCCCTTCACATTGAGGATCTCGCCAAGGCTGCGGTAAAGGTAGCCGAACAACTTTCCGTCATGGCCATAAAACGTGCCCTGTAACCTCTTAAGAAATGATCCTTTACGTCATCTTTTCACTTCTTCTGATTGGAGCCATGTTGTTCCTGACGGACCTTCCTGTGGTCCTGGGCAGCATACTTGCATCCGGAGCGGGGGAGAGGTGGTCTATCAGGATCCTGTGTCCTTTTATCTTGTTGGCGGGTCTGGCAGTTCCTTTCTTTATCGGAGTCTCACCTGTTATCTCTTCATCTGTTTCGCTGTACATCCCTTCTTCTCCTGGAGAGATTCTTTCCATCGGATTGGCTACTGCTTTTGCCATTCTGACGGCCCGTCAGTTCAGCAGCTATCCCGCAGTACCATATTCATTCATGGCATCGATTGCCGGAGTAGCGCTCGCCGCTGGCTTTTCTCCCGCTTCGAAGGTATTCCTTTCATATATTGGATCATGGATTGTGGCGCCACTCTTATGCGCCATCCTGGCTGCTCTGACTTACAGGACTTATGCACTCGTCCTTAGGAGCAAAAGGATACATCTGGCAATCCTGGACTCCAGATTACAGGTAACCTCATTCCTTTTTTCATTCCTGCTTCTGGCAGTTTTTGCCTTCAATAACTCCCTGCTGTTTTCTTTCCTGCCCGATGTACTTCCATTGACCCCGCCTGTCAGATTCGCTGTAGCCGCCGTTTGTGCCGTTGCCGTTTATCCATTCTTGCACAGAAGGGTCTCTCTCTCGAAATGGAACATTTCCGACATTGACCTGGACATCAATGCCCAGTCAATCGCTTCCCTTATGATTTCGATGGTATTGGTCCTCGGACTTTTCTCAAGCCCGCTGCCTGCAATGGTTGGTCTGGCAGTTACTCCGCTTCCTGCCGGAACTTTGTTCGTGGCAGCACTGGCAGGAATCAGCCTCACCAGGAAGCGCGCATTGGAAGAAGGCCAAGTGATCGTGAAGTCTTCATTATCTGCTATCCTGTCCCCGGTGCTTTCGCTTATGTTCGCATTCTGCCTGGCCAGAGTTTTGGACGGAACCGTGATAGGGGCCATGTTCATTCTTGTCCTGATCATTCTGGAAGGAGGAATTGCCATATTCAACAATTGGCAGTACAAGAGGGACTTCCAAAGACAGACAATGCTCTCGAGGGAACAACAGGTTTTCGGAACACAAAGATCCCTGTCAGCTTTGGAAGTCAAGGCTGAGATGACGGAAAAGGATCTTTTGGACAAGCTGGACGGAAAGCGTAAGGAACTTGTGGACTTTGCTTTGGGAATAGGTGACCAGAAGAAGTTCATGGAAGGGTTTTATGAAGATCTCAAGGAGGTCCGCCGCATGCCTGACGGGAAAGAAAAGAACGATAAGACAGACGTAATGCTCTCATCCCTTCGTGAACGGATGTATTTTACCAGCGAGATGAATGATTTCTATGCTCGCAGCGAGGTCCTTCACCGAGACTTCAACAGGAGGCTGTCAGAGGCCTATCCTAACCTTACCGAAAACGAGAGGAAACTGGCGAACCTGCTGCGCCAGGGCTTCTCTTCCAAATACATAGCATCACTGATGAATATTACTTCGAAAAGCGTCGAGATCAACCGTTACAGACTGCGGGCGAAACTCGGCCTGGACAGGAGCGATAATCTGGTCAAATTCATAAAATCCATATAATTTATCCTAACCAATTATGCGTAAGATTACTTTCATAATCGCGTTGATGCTGCTGGCGGTGCCGGCAGCCCTCGCCCAGAAGGCGACTACCAAGTACAACCAGTACGGTGTCGCTGTCCAATCAGACCGCTTGGATGTGGAGGCCCAGGATGGAATCCTGGTGATGGAATCCCCCAATTCAGGTTACAAACTTTGGTTTGATATACGTGCCCAAGCAGACGGTGCGGTTTTCTTCGGAGCTCCGGACTATGCCGATGCGATCGGTAACGGCACCAGCATCCGCAGGGCCCGCTTCGCAGTCAAGGGCCAGATCGATGAGAAATGGTACGGAGAGTTCGACATGGACCTTGCCAATGGTCTTGCAGAACTCAAGGACGCTCTCATCCGTTACACCGGAATTCCCAACCTGGACCTTCAGGTAGGTAACTTCAAGGAGAATTTCTCTATACAGCGTAACACCACTTCCCGCTACCTCCAGTTCATGGAGAGGCCTATGGTTACCTCTGCCCTCACTCCTTCCCGTCATATCGGAATCAATGCCAAGTATGCAAAGGATTGGCTTTGGTTCTCTGCAGGTGCTTTCTCACAGGTGATTGCCGGTCAGGAGGAGTGGACCAACGTGGCTGACAACAACAAGGATTTCGGCCGTAATTCGGGTTATGCACTCACCACCAAGCTGGTTATCCGTCCTCTTTACAAACTGGACAACGCCAGCCTTCACATCGGTGCCGCATATTCCTACCGCACCACCACTACCGACCTGGCGACAGGAGAGTGGGGAACTTATCGCGCCAGTGCCCGTAACTCTACTAGCATCAACCGCAAGAAGTACCTCGACACCAACAACCTGCCTGGTTTTGACCACAACAATCTCTGGACGGTCGAGCTTGCAGGTCATTGGAAGGGCCTCCGCTACGAGGCAGCCTACATTGGAGATAACGTCCGCTTCAAACCGGATGCAGCAGATCCCGAGACAAAGAACTTCGGCGGTTGGTATGCCCAGGCCGGCTACCTGCTCTTCGGCGGAACCCAGCGCTACGACTCCAACGGTGGCAAGTACACCAAGATCAAGCCGGTCCACAAATGGGGCGATCTTGAACTCTGCGGCCGTTATGAGACTTGCAACCTCAACTTCGGCAATGTTTACGGAGGTGCCTCCGAGGCTTATGCCGTGGGACTCAACTGGTGGGTGAACAACAACGTCAAGATGCAGCTTAACTACCAGTTCAACAACAATGACCGCTATGCAAACGGCAAGGACAAACTGAACGTTGGCCTTGATTCCGCCGGCAAGCCTACCAAGGATTACAAGAAGGTTGTCGCAGCTGACGGAAAGGCTGGTGTGGACTACCACATGCTTGCCTTGCGCTTCGAAATCGACTTCTAGTTTGAAACTTTAAAAGACATTGATCATGAAAAAGATATTCTTTATTTCTGCTGCAGTCCTTCTGGCACTCACCGGATGCGTTAAAGACGAAATGTTCAAGGGTCCTTCGACTATTGATAAGGTTGTATTCAGCCCAGAAGCTCCTACCTCGATAACTCCGGTCCAGGTGACCGCTAACGTTACTGGTCTCCAGGCCGTGACATCGGCCACTCTGAACTACAATGGCGGAAGCGTGAACATGACTGGTTCTGGAACCAGCTTTACCGCTACTATTCCTGCCATGGAGGATGGAGCCGAGGTTAACTTTACGATAGTTGTCAATAACGAGGCAGGTTTCACGACTACTTCGGACAAATACTCCTACAAGGTCGGCGACCCCGCTCCTGACTGGACTAAACTCAGGCTGAACGAAGTTTATGGTGCAGGAGCAGACGAAGAGAAGTTCTTCGAGCTCTATAATGGCAGCGATTTCCCTATCAAACTTAATGGAGTTACCATCAATAAGGATGAGGAATTGACCTGGACCGGAATAGACGGTTATGTTGTTCCCGCAAAGGGCTATTTCTCAATAGTCGGAGCTAAAGGGACGGCAAAAAAGAACGGTGGCTTCAAAAGTGGTTTTTCTGCTAAGAAGAGCGTTCTGATAGAGCTTTTCGATCCAAAGGGAAATAAAATTGACTTCTTCCAGCGAGGTGAGAAGATGGATTCCGGAGAGTGGGGAGCTAGCCTTTCTGAGAATAAAGGATCCTGGAGCCGTATTCCTGACGGGGTCGGTAAATGGATGATAACAGGCAGTATAACAGAAGGTGTTGCCAACTCCAAGGATGGTAAGGAAGATGCTGATGTTAAACAATAATATTCAATAATATATGGCAGAACTTAAAATCGGCGAGCAGAGCAAGCCTCGCTTCGAATTCCGCAGTTTCGGTCAGTGCTTCTGCGCCGCACACAAGAGGATGGCACGTCTTTCTGTTCCCGTCCCTGAGAAGGTCTGGGAGAGGAGCAGTGACGAAATCTATATCATTTCGGCTAAAAATGACATCAACAACACAAAGATCCGTGATGGGAAGATGGACATTAAGACCTATGTCCAGACAGTTGACGGACTCGAGCAGTGGAATCCCCTCATGAAGGGTGAATTCCCGATCTCCCGCGAGGTCCTTGAGAAAGAGGTTTTCCCTGCCTTCATGGTTGAGATGCCGGCGCTGGACAAGGACACGTACACCTTCGAGGAATTCATCGCCATGGTCAAGGCCAACCCTGATCTCGCCGCAGTCCGTGTCCACAAGCAGCGCTTCGGGTATATGGTCAACAACACCATCTGCGAAGTGGGCAATGTGCTCATCAACGGAGCGAAGGTTGTGACTATCAACTCCGAGTCCACCGAGATAGAGGACATCAAGAAGACCATCGCGGACTGTGGCCTTGAAGGAGTTGAGAACATCAATTACCTCCAGGCAATCAAGCGTGTTATCGGTATGATTGACAAACCTTTGGCAAACGAATAGCATCATGGCACAGGAAATAGAAAAGAAATTCTTGGTAAAGGGAGACTTCAAGAACGAGGTCTTTAAAGCAACAAGGATCACCCAAGGTTATCTCTGCAGTGTCCCTGAAAGGACCGTTCGAATCAGGGTAAAGGGTGATAAAGGTTTCATCACTGTCAAAGGTATCGGCAATGCCTCCGGCGCAGCCCGTTTCGAGTGGGAAAAGGAAATCCCCGTGGACGAGGTTAAGGCCCTTCTTGACCTTGCCGAGCCCGGAGTGATAGACAAGACTCGTTACCTTGTCAAGAACACCGACGGAGTACACACTTGGGAAGTTGACGAGTTCTACGGTGACAACGACGGTCTTACAGTCGCCGAGGTGGAGCTTGCTGACGAGAACGAGCCCTTCGACAAGCCTGAATGGCTTGGTGAGGAGGTCACCGGCGATCCCAAGTACTTCAACTCCATGTTGATGAAGAACCCTTACAAGAACTGGAAGTAATCATGGAAACAGATATCAAGACAGAGGTGGCGGCACAGTTCGATCCGCTGGACATGAACAACTACAAGGTCGAGAAGCTGCCAAAAATGCAAAAATCGAAATTCGAGATCTGGATGGCCAGGCTTGGCGGTCCTCTTGCGATCGCCGCCTTTGTCTGGATATGCTGGTTCTGTCACATAGGCTTCATCGACAATCTCAACCAGACAACCCTAGCCGCCACAGCCCAGAAGAGGCTGGATGCCCTTGGGTTCGATGGATTTATCCGCGCCAACTATGCCATGCTGGCGATCTTCGTGGCCAGCCTGATCCTTTGGATGACTGAAGCATTGCCGAATTACCTGACATCCCTTCTGCTGATCCTGGGCGTTGTCCTGTTTAATGTGACCACCCAGAAAGAGGCTCTGGCCCAACTAGGTCACCCGGTGATGTGGCTGAACATCCTGAGTTTCGTGCTGGCTTCAATGCTGGTAAAGACCCAGTTTGCAAAACGTCTGGCGCTTGCGTTCGTAATTAAGTTCGGAAAGAGTGCGAAAGGGGTGCTCTGGAGTTTCCTTGTGATCAATCTGGTTCTGTCTGCGTTCATTTCAGCAACCACTGTCAAGGCCACTATAATGCTCCCCATATTCATGGTAATCTGTGCCATTTACGGGGCCTCTGATGGCCATCGTAACAACTTTGGCCGAAACCTCGTAATCCAGAATCTGTTCCAGGTAAACATCGGTGCCAATGCCTTCTATACCGGTTCCGGTGCCCATCTGCTGGCTATCTCCTTGATTGCCGGTTTCCTGGGATCGTGTGATTTCGGCTATGCTGACTGGCTGGTTGCAGTAGGCCCCATGAGTATCATTATATTGATCGTTGGCCTTCTGGTGGGTATGTACATATTCTTCCCTATGAAGAAGGAAGAGCAGCATCCCCAGATCGAAGGAGGTATCGAGCGACTGAAGGTAGAACTAGACTCAATGGGAAAGATGAGTGCCCAGGAATGGAGGGCGGTTTGCATATTCCTAGTCGTCCTATTCCTTTGGGTCACTAAGGGAACCTTCCACAACATCGACGAGACGATAGTCGCATTGCTCGGCGCCTGCCTCGCACTTCTTCCCGGAATAGGTGTCGTGAAGTGGAATGACGTTGACATTCCCTGGCACCTGATGCTCTTCTCGGCCGGAGCCTACGTTCTCGGAAGCGGACTGAATGCTACCGACCTGCCGAGCACTATGGTGAACGCTGCTTTCGATTCAATGGGAATCACTTCCGGTACACCGTTCTGGGTCCTGTATGTGATCCTGACATTCCTGATGATGTATTCAGGACTGGTGTTCCAGAGCAAGACCATCCGTACCATGGTGTTCGTCCCCATAGCACTAGGCGTCGAACAGCGCTTCGGTTTCATGCCAATGAGCCTTTCCCTGCCGGTCGCCATGCTGATCGAACATTGCTATGTGCTGCCATTCAACAGCAAGCCGGCGGCGCTTCTTTACAATACAAACCAATACAGCCAGACAGATGCCTTCAAATTTGGTATCACTATGATGACCTTCTCCTGGCTGTTGATACTTATTTTCGGCCAGACTGTCCTTAAATGGCTGAGTATTACACCTGGATTATTTTAAAATGGAATCGATATGATGATAGAGTGGAATTATATCCTTAGGATTTTCGTAGCAGGCCTTCTGGGCGGAGTAATAGGTTTTGAACGTGAATTTAGGGCAAAGGAGGCCGGGGTACGGACTCATTTCATCGTTGCTCTCGGCAGTGCCCTGTTCATGATCATTTCGCAATATGCCTTCACCGGCCAGTTCGATCATGCCAGGGTAGCAGCCCAGGTGGTGTCGGGAATCGGTTTCATCGGAGCCGGTGTGATCATATTCCAGAAAAATGTCGTCCGAGGTATTACTACGGCAGCCGGTCTCTGGGTAGCCGCCGCCATAGGACTTGCCTGCGGTGCGGGAATGTATGCTGTGGCGATTGCTGCCATGCTTTTGACAATTCTATGCCTTGAAACTATGCATTTTATTACAAGTAGATACAGTGAAAGGATCCTTACGGTCACCCTGTCTCCGGTTACCAGCGAAAGGCTCCTTGAATTCATGGATGAGGCCAAGGCAGACAAGGTGGAGATTGATTCTTTCGTCGTGAATGATGACAAGGCAATCCTCCAGGTCCGCACCAAACTTCTTCAGAGTACTGAAACCTCCAAGAAGATCCTTTCTCTCAGCAAAGGCCTCAAGATAGAGATTTCCTGACGGTTCCGGTAGCCGGCCTACCCGTCTTTACCTGCCCGCTTGGCAGTTGCCTTTTTATCTGCAGCTTACAAACGGGGTTCCCTGACTTCACAAAGGGAACCTGAAAATCACCTGCCCGGGGAGTTTGGCCTTCAGGCACCTGCATGGCACTTTTCGCGGGCGGGCCAGCCAATTTCGTCTCGCCTGCCCTGGTGATAAGCCATAGAATACCTTTTGACCAGGTTTCTCCGGGCAGGTGATTATCGCGTTGGGGGTAAATGCTGAAGGATCGGGCAGTACTTGTTCCAATTACCCGGGGGATTCGTTATCTTCGCGTAAAGTGAAACTAAACTTGAGCATTATGGATGAAAAACTTCTTAATGAAATTGTATCGGATCTCGGACTTGACCAACCCTTTGTCAGGGGCAGGAAAACAATCATCAAGAACTGCTGGCATTTCAGCACTGACGGAAAAGCCGTGGATGTGATGTTTGACGGTGAGGACGATTTCATCGCCGGGATGAACCGTATCTATGTTACAGTGAAAAGATTCCGGGTGGTGATCCTGGCTTTCTCCCTTATGGACACCCATTTGCATTATGTGCTTTATGGAGGATTCGAGGAGTGTAACAGATTCATGCATGAATACGTCAGACGTACTTCACAGTTCATAGCTGCAGAGCATGGAGAAAGGCATAAGCTTGACAGCATTCCCATAGATTATCAACCTGTCACAGATGACGTATACTTGAAGACTGTCATCTGCTATACCATCAAGAACGCTCCTGTCGGTGGAATCCCATTCATGGGATGGGACTACCCTTGGTCCAGCGGACCGTTGTACTTCAGGAAGGCCGGGCTTTGGAGTTCACCTGCCTGGATTGATCATTCGATTGGCTCTGTGAAGCCGGCCTCTCCAAGTCATCATGAAATGAGGAAACTATTGAGAACCAAGGATGTCCCTGAAGAATATCTCCCTATGATAGGCAGGATGGTTTTCCCTGGTATCTATGTCGCTTACTGGATAGTTGAACGGGTATTCAAGACTTGCAAAAGCTTCAACTATTTCATGTGCGTCACCAAGGAAGATGATGTGGATTCGCGTGGTGGAACGATTTCGCATTTGTCCATACCCATCCAGGAGATGCGCCAGCACAAGAATGAGTTGTGTCGTGAAATGTTCGGCGTCGAGACGGTCAAGACCCTCGATATGCGGCAGCGCCTGAAACTGGCAAGGGCTCTGCGTTCAAAGTATAACAGTTCTGTCCAGCAGATCGCCCGTCTGACAGGTCTCGTTTACGAAGAGGTCAAAGATATGATATAGTTCCAACCCGACATTCGCCTGCCCGACTAATACCCACGTCAGGACTCCAGAGGGCATATTCACTGGGCTGGCCAGCCAATTTTGCCTCACCTGCCAAAAGAATATGCCACCTATCGCCTTGCAATGGGTCTCCGGTGGGCCGGTAAAAGTCGGGTTGACTGGCTTATTCTTTTCTCAATACCACTGCGGCGTCGGTGCGCCCGGAGAAGTTCAGGATTACCGCTACCGGGTATCGGCGGATTAGGCTCTTGAGATTCTTTTGTATCATTTGATTATTCGTTCTTCAGGGAGTCGACGGGGTTGGAGGTGGAGATGCGCCAGGTGTTGAGGACGACCACGATGAGGATGATCAGGAGTACCGCCAACGTACCGGCAAGGAAGTAGAAGGGGTTCAGGGATACCTTCTCGGCGAACAGTTCCAGCATCCTGTGGGCGACGAAGAAGGAACCGGCACAGGCAAGGGCTGCCATCACGAGGGAAAGCTTGAGGATGTCAGAGGCGAATATTCTGAGAATATCCTTGGCTGAGGCTCCGTTGATCTTGCGGACGGCCATCTCCTTGCTGCGCCTAAGGCTTTCGTCACGGATGAAACCGATCAGTCCGAGAAGGGCTACGAGGAGTGAGAATATGGCTCCGATGGTCAGAGTATTCTTTATCTTCCTGACGTCAGTATAGGCGGCACGCATCTGATTCTCGTAGGAGAGGATGTTAACTTCGCGGCCTTCCATGGCCCCCTCCAGAGCGGTCTGTACTTTCTCAAGATTCTCTGGAAGCACCTTGAACAGAATGTGCGGCATCCAGGACGACATAGATCCGATCTCGCCGTAGAACAAGGCGCTGGGACGTTTGTCGACAGCAACGAGACTGCCGATAAGATAGCTCTTATAGACGCCGGAGATGGTGAAATACTGCCTTCCCTGCATATCCTGGCGGTCATGTCCGGTGATGAACACCTGCTTTCCCACGGGGCCGTCGCTCCAATCTGTGAACTCCGCCATTTTAGCCACGAACTTCTCATCCACAACTATTTCCGAGGAATCCCTTGGTGCCCGTCCGTCGACAAATTCAATATTCATCAATTCATAGAACTCCGAGGAGCACTCGTATTGGTCGGCGATGTTAAAAAGCTCTCGATCGTCGTCTGGAAGATAGACGTTGTCACCGCTGGATCCTTCGAAGGGCAGGTTATAGGTGGTAGCCACGCCCTTGACCTCGGGGAGGTTACGAAGGGTTGACACTGACCTTGAGACCGCCTGGCGGTCACCGTCGAACATACTGATGTAGTATAGGTTCTTATAGTCGTAGCCAGGGTTGTTGTTGGAAACTATCTGGTACTGGCGGCCGGTGACCAACATCATCACAACAAGGAAAACGTTGATCAGGACCTGGACGCCCAGAAGGCCGAGTTTCCAGTTACGCGAGTGCTCGGTGTAGTTCTTGAGCGCCTCATATACGGGTATTTTCTGATAGAGCTCTGCTGGTACGACGATTGAGACCAGAAGCACCAGGAGGATGACTGCGACAATGGCAATGATGCTTCTTGGCACAAGAAGGGTGGTGAACGGAACGCCGAGCAGATTCTCAATGATGCCTCTCCCGGCGAATATAATGATGGCCGCGAGTGCCAGGGATAGGGCAAGGTGCAGCAATGCTTCCTTCGTCAGCATACCGTAAATATTCCTGCTTTCCGCACCATAGCACTTCATGACCCCCACTTCCCTTGAGCGTTTGACCATGGAGGAAATGACTATCAGGATGTAATTGAGCAAACTGATGAGGATCAGCAGGGCTGCGACGATTGACAGCAGGATGATCTGGGATTTGATTTCAGGTTGGGAGGTGTGGACCTTGTTGAAAGGGCTCAGGAAGTACCTTAGACTCGTGCCGTTGGCCTCAATTTGCTCCAAAGGCTGATGGGCCTCCTGCATCTTCCTGATGGCATCCTTGAGGGTCTCGGGATCCACTCCTGGCATCAGTTTGACATAGCCTTTGTACCTGTCGTTGCCGAGCCAGTTGTCCGTGCTCTGCTTGCCGTAGGTTTCCATTGAAAGGAGGATGTCATAGTCCAGGCTTCCGTTCTTGGGGAAGTCCTCGAAGACTCCTTCGACCGGGAGTTTGAGGCCGGCCATATCCTCATTGTAAACCTGCTTGCCGATGCATTCCTGCACACCGCCCAGTTTCTCTGCGAAACTCCGGCTTACCATCACTCCGCCCCACTTTCCGAGAATCTTCACAGGATCCCCGACCAGGACCGGCCTGTCGAAGACCTTGAAGAAACAAGTATCTGCGCAAACCAGCGTGGCTTTCAGTTTGTTCCCATCCTCATCAAGGTATGTGTCGCCATTGAAGACAAAAGTTGTGCGTGTACCGGTCTCAACACCGGGCACTTCCTCCATGAAGCCTACGGCAACGGCTCCGCTCACCTGGCCGTAATCTTTCTCGTCCCCGTTCTGGGAAATCCATGTCCTTATGGTGTACACCCTGTCAATGTCCTTGTAGAAACTGTCGTAGCTGAGTTCGAAGAACACTTTGGCGATAAGTACGATACCTACAGCCAGCCCTATGCCCAGGGAAAGGACCTTGATAATGATATCACTGTGTCTTTTCATATATGTTTTTTATTATTAACGTATCTCTGTCCGGATTGCAACACTTGCTGTGCCAAAATGGATAATGGCTTGAACCTTAATCGTTTACGCCGTAACAGCATTGTGTAAACTCACTGTAAAACTTTACACTTTTGTAAAGGTCTTTACACTGTTGAAGTACACTGTGTCATTTCCTGATTTAGGTTGACTCAGATCGAGTCTTTCCCTAGAAGAAGTTGACTCTGGTTTAACGTTATTACTGGTATAAGTTGACTTTCGTCTTTATCCCTGTTTTTGGTTGTTTCCCAGGTCCTATCCCGTTCAGGGGTTGACTGGAGGGCGTAGCCCGGAAGGAGACCCCTGAACGACGGACAAAGGTAAACGATTTTCAGGGATTTCCAAAGCCTTCTTCTTGATGGCCTCCTCGCGGTAACTGATCCAGCGTTTCGTGATTTCACCCTCGCAGAAGGCCGCCATCGCGGGCGTCATCATATCGATGCTCATATGCGGCCGTTCGTTGTTGTAGAAGTCAACGGCGC
>JAGCWD010000036.1 GCA_017962025.1 Bacteroidales bacterium | reverse complement strand
GTGCCCAGGACGGCGTGGTTCGTCACTGTAGCCAGGGAGGCTGACCGCGTCCGCACGGTGGTGAAGGAAGTGGAGCGGAAGCCGAAGTGGCACGAGAGGGCGCGCCTCCGGGCGTTCATCCCCCTCATTCTCCTGTGCCTGTTGGGATGGAGGAGGGAAATCATGAAGGCCGTGATGGCGTTGTTCTGATGTCATCCCAATAAAAAGAAAATTTTTAGTTGAACTATTAAATTTAGTTGGAATTCTCGTTTTTTGGTTTTACATTTGCCAAGGGATGGGGGAAAACCCGCCTCTAAGATATCTTTGATTTCGGGAAATGAAATACACTTCTAAATTGAATTCACCTAATAATATGATGTCATGAAGGTTTTTCAGTCTGTTTTTATTATGGTGTTCTGTTGTGTCAACTTATTGGCACAGCAGAACATTAGGGTTTCATACGCCTTTCTTCATAAGCGGGATGTCACAGAAAAGAATTTTCAGACAGACATGGACATGAAGTTGGACTTCAATGGCAAAGAGAGCTATTTTTATAGCGAAGGACGCTTTTTGAGAGACTCTTTAAGTGTTCTGGCTTTCGACATGTTCGGAAATACCAAGGATCAGGTGGCTTATAACGAAGCTGCAAGGCATCGTGGCACTACAGATTTCTGGCATGTGAATTATTCTGTTGGTGAGTACGAAATAGGGTTTAATGAGGTCGGTCACGTATTTATCGGAGAAGGCGGCAAGCTTGAACTGCCACAATGGACTTTGGTTGAAATGGACTCTAGCAAGACATTCGGCGGATATGAGGTGAAGATGGCGGAAGCCGACTATCTGGGAAGGCACTGGACAGCGTGGTACACCGAAGAAATTCCTGTCAACGCAGGCCCATGGCTACTTTGGGGCTGTCCTGGACTGATTGTCTATGCCATTGATTCAGAGAGTATTTTCAACTTTTACATATTGAATCTTGAACAATATGACGTTCCGAGATGGCCGGACGGGATGAAAGCATACACTAGGAACAGTGAGGTCAGGAAGCTTTCAGTCAAGGAGTTGGAGAAGGTAAAGACCAGGGCCCGAAGAGATGTTGAATACAGGAATGAGTTATGGGGGCTTGGGGGGAGCGTGGCCCAGGTCAGAAGGCGTGACGGTTCTATTGATCCAGGAAACAAGTATCTGAAATTCCAGCCGCTGATTTCAGAGAGTTATTGGAAATAGAATAGGTAGACTCGATGGGACGCGTTATCCTGATTTCACTTATAGTTCTGCTCCTGCCCATTTGTTGCCATTCCCGAAGCTATGACGGGATAGCC
The DNA here is from genome assembly GCA_017962025.1 of Bacteroidales bacterium. GTDB lineage: Bacteria > Bacteroidota > Bacteroidia > Bacteroidales > UBA932 > Cryptobacteroides. Next base: position 2,915 of record JAGCWD010000036.1, on the reverse strand, counting down.
GGAAAGGTGTTGGATGCAAAGACCGGCGAACCTGTCGCCGGTGCCTTCGTCTCTGCCTACAAGGATTCCAAGGTCGTAGGGTACTCCATCTCCGAGGCCGACGGGGCATTCCAGTTGAATTATAGAGGGGCTGAAGCTCCTGATATTCTCATGGTTACCATGATGGGCTATGCATCATGCAGGATAGATGTTGCATCAGCCACAGAACCGCTCGAAATCAAGCTCATTCCACAAAAAACCGAACTACCGGCTGCGAAGGTTAGCGCAAGCGCCATCGAGGAAAAAGGAGACACCACTGTTTTTTCTGCCGCCGCTTTCTCTGACGGACAGGAACGGGATATAGGAGAACTGTTGGAAAAGCTTCCAGGAATAAGTGTGAATGAATCTGGAGGAATACGCGTGGACGGAGAATCCATAGTCAAGTTCTACGTTGAGGGAATGGATCTAATGGGCGCGAGGTATGGGACAGTTGTCAGGAATCTTACTCCTGACAAGATATCCCGTGTTGAGGTGTACAGGCGTCACCAACCAGTGAAAGCCCTTTCCGGCATGGTATTAACAGATAGAAGTGCCGTCAACATAATCTTGAAAGAATCTTCCCGCAGCACCTGGCTTTTCTCCGGTTCAGCTTCCGCGGGAGCACCCATGTTCCCGCTTTTTGACGCCAGGGCTATGGTGACCCGATTCGCTCCTACAGACCAGAGCCTATTTCTCCTTAAGGGCAACAACGTGGGCAAAGACATCGTGCAGGAACTCAGGGAGCAGGAATATTTCGGGCGCACCTCCGGAAAGGCCTATCTTCTTAAGGAAAGCATCGATCCAGACTTCGATTCGCCATTGTCACCGACTCTTTCAGCTTTGGATCTTCCCAAGGAATACTGGTATGCGAATACTTCCGGGATTGCAAGCATGAATGCGCTCCATAAGTTCAATAACGGAATGATGTCAAGGACTTTCTTGAATGCTGCCGCAGAGAAATACACAGAAGAATCCTTTTCCAGCGAGACTATCAGTTTCCAAGACGGCGGAGCCCTGACCATCGATGAAGGAGTGTCAATGCAGGACAGGAAGCTTTATTTCAACGCCGGAGCCGAACTGGAAAACAATGGAGACAAAAAATACTTCTCAGACAAGCTTGAGTTTTCCGGTCAGATAAGGGAGAATCTCCTCTATGTCAGCAGGGAAGATCCCGTGTCTGATAATCGTAATCTGCCGGTATTCAAAATTGAGAACCTCCTGAATTCGACTTTCCTCACTTCCCACCATCATGCAGTTGAGGTGATGAGCGACACGCATTATTTCAAGCTGGATGGTCACAGAGCTGATTTCACAGTTGGTACGGAGTCTTTCAGCCAGAAGTATGACTTGTCTCGTCTTGATTCAAGGAACTCATTGAGATTCAATGTAAAGAGTCGTTCCCTAATATTCAGGATCGCATTGAATGCGGATTTTTCGTATTCCGGTCTGGAGTCTTCTTTGGATGGTTTACCGGAGTCGTATTTCTCCAGGCATTCTAAAACAGGCATCATGCACTTTGCTCCTGGCGTGGCTGTTTCCACTACCAGGCAGATCGGCAGGTCAAGAGCGTCGGTGAGTCTTCCCGCCAGCCTGAACTACCTTCATTTCGGAGGCGAAAACGTAGTCTTTCCATTGGTTTCTCCTCTGATCAGCCTTGCCGGTCCGGTGTCCGGAAAATTGGACTATGATGTGATGATGAGTTATTCGATGTCAAGATCTTCTGATGAGTCGCTGTTGGGTGCTGCAGTAGCAAGGTCATACCGCTCTCTTGTCATCCCGGACAGCTTAAGAATGACAAGGGCGCTGATCGTCAACTCCAATCTGAAGTTTTCTGACAACGTTGCAATGTTTTATGCCACTCTTTCTGCGAATTACGGAAAGACGTCAAGTGACAGGACAGCATCCTCCTATTATTTTGACAGATACATGGTTGCCTCTTTCATCCCGGCACAGACAGTTGGAAGGAATGTCGGAGTCCGTGGCAGTGTCAAGAAATTCTTTGGTTCCAGGACGTTGGTTGCCGAAGCCAGGGGAGCAGCGTTTACATCTTCCTATGAATATCTCCTTCAGGGCAGGGATGCTGTATTCAAGGACCTGGACTATTCCGCCGGACTGACTCTGAGGAGCAATCCCTGCGACTGGCTGTCGGGAGAAATCAAGGCAGACGCCCTCCGGCATTTTACGTATTCGTCGGCAACTACCCGGACAGACAAGGTTACATGCGTTTTCTCCCTCGCAGTCAAGCCATTGAAGGATGTCTCGCTTAATACGGACTGCTTCTGGAACTGGTATAGCGTAGAAGGGGTGAAGGTTTCGAATACCCCTCTGATTTCCAGTGAATTGTCGTGGAAACAACCTAAATTCAGCGTCTTCTTCCGCTGCATGAACATAATTGATGCGACCGAGATGCGGACAGAAATTGTCAATGCTTTCCAGTCTTTCCATATTTCAAGGAATCTTCTCGGACGCAGGATTCTTGCGGGAATCCGCATGTCAATGTAGTTCGGTCCAGACAATGGTTATTTTGTGTATATTTGCAACAGGAGATAGAGACTGACACAATCTTTCTGCTTATGATTATCAAACCCCTCCGACATATTCCAGGTATTGGCCGTGTCGCTCTTCTTTTGACTCTCTCGTTGTTGTTTGTCCAGTACGGACTGTCAGGTCAGAGCATCCGGGCATCGTATCAATTCTATAAGAAAAACGATCCGGCCCAGAATTTCAGGGCACCTTTGGATATGCGCCTTGACTTCTAACAGGGGTTGGCTACATTCTACAGCGAGAATACATACTTGAGGGACTCGCTGACGGCGATTGCCTTTGATCCTTTGACCGGGGAGGTCGTCGATGACGATGCATATACCCAGTTGACAAGGATTCCCGCTGCCATCAAG
>JAGCWD010000004.1 GCA_017962025.1 Bacteroidales bacterium | reverse complement strand
CTGGGAAAGCCTCTGGCCACCGGAGACCTCTTTCCAAGCGTTGCCGAAGAGGGTAATAAAGTCATCCCTGGAGTTGACGCTTCTCTCTTTCGCAAGGGCTAGAGCCTGCTGGAAGGCAGGTGAAGGGTTATCACCCGACAGAGCCCTGACAAGATCCTGAAGCTGGACCTGGAGCATGACGTTCATACCTCCCTTGAGGTCCAGACCGAGGTTGATTTCCTTGGCCTTGGTGTCTTTGTAAGTGTTCCAAAGATAGACCTTCTTCGAGGAGATGGAATCAATGTAGACCCTGTTCTGGTCCTTCCTGATTGAATCAAGATAATACGCCTGGTCCTCAGGGGAAACCTTGGCGAACGAAGCGGAATTCATGGCTGCGACAGCCGCTTTCTCAGCGAACTTCTCAGCCTTCCTTTCCTGGATGGCAGTCACCGCCGTGAAAGAAAGCTGCCAAATCGAAGCGATGGCGAGCAAGATGGCGACTAGCCTTATCCAACCTTTACTTTGCATAATGTTTTACTTTATATTTTTATTGTTTTTGCGTTCGGGCATAAAAATAAGGGTACAAATTTAGCATTTTTTTCTTATAAAGAAATTATCTGCCAAGTATTTCTTATTTTTGCAGTCATGTTGACTCCGATTTTCCGGAATGAGAAAGAGATTTTTTGACACTTCGCTGATAACCTTGATCCTGCTCGCCATCTGCCAATTAGCGGGATCACAGACTACCATAGACAGACTGATCGCTAAAGCTGACTCTGCCAGGTTGGCTTATGATTTCATACTTGCGGATGAGTTTTGCCGACAAGTTGTGGAACTCGATTCCACCGCTATCGACAAGATCGAAGACCTGAATATCATGAGCAAGAACGGACAGAAGATGATGGAGTTCTGCAGCAAGCCTGTCGTTGTGGCCAGAAGGACTTTCCCCCTTAAGGATTTCCTCCTTTTTTACCCTCTGGAAGACAATAGTTGGCGCAAATCACCCAACCAGCTGGACCCCAAAGGTGGAGATGGCCTGGCCCAGGCTGTCTATTATCCGGAAGGAGCAAAAGATATTTACTATTCCGCAGCTGACGACGAGGGTATCCGAAATATCTACAGAACCTCATTGGCCGACTCGATGTGGACTGCTCCTACCCTTATCAATGAGCAGTTAACCAGTTCATCTGACGAGATTTACCCCATGCTCTCTCCTGATGGGGAGTCGATGTATTTCGCCTCAAAGGGGCTTTATGGCGTAGGAGGATATGACTTGTATGTCTCGAAATGGAATCCTGAGACAGGGGACTGGGACGTTCCGGTCAACATGGGGTTCCCGTATTCTTCTCCTCATGACGATTTCCTGTTCATGAACACGGAAGACGGCCGGTTCTCGATTTTCGCCTCTAACAGGTCCTGCTCAAAAGACAGTGTCTGTGTCTATGTGATTGAATATGACGGCATGCCTGTGCGCGAGGCCATCATGGATGTGAGAGACTTGAGGGCCTTGTCCAACTTATTCCCCGCTCTCGAACCAGGCAAGATCGAAAGATCAAACGATGATAACACTGGCGAAGAGGCCAAGCGTTATATGGAGAAAATGAAAGAGGTCCGTTCCTTACGGGACTCTGTATCCAGATTCAACAAAGGCCTGGAAGCGCTCAGGAGCGAATACTCGTCCGCAAGCGATGAAAGAAAGGCCACTCTGTCGGAGGAAATCTTGGCGAAAGAGCTTCAGTTCCCATCGCTAAACGATGCCCTCCAAAAAGCTGTCAAAGGTCTCCAAGCTTTGGAGATGGAATTCCTCGCTAATGGTATCGTCTTGGATGTCAGTAAATTGCAGGAACGGACGGAAAATGAGGTGGCAAGAAGGCCATCAAGTGTCAGATTCACGCGTCACAGTTATGGACCGGCACCGGAATTGGCTATCAGGGAGCCTGAGAAAAAGTTTGATTATTCATTCATGATCCTCCCCGAAGGCAGGTTCGCTGAGAACAACAAACTCCCAGAGGGCATAATCTACCAGATCCAGATGTTCACCCAATCCCGAAAGGCCACGATCGCTGACATAAAGGGTCTAAGTCCGGTCTTTGAGAGACAATCGGGAGGCAAATACATCTGCTCTGTGGGTTTGTTCAGGACTTATGCCGACGCCCTCTCCAATCTCAACAAAGTCAAGAAGCAAGGATTCCGTACTGCTGAGATCAGAGCCTATAAGGATGGTGAGCAGATCAGCGTCAACAACGCCCGGAAACTCGAAAACGACAGATTGTACACCGTGGTGTTCTATCCATCTAACGGTCAGTCACTTCCGGAGGGTGCGATAGAAGTTTTCAGAAAAGCCGGAGCCGATGTCGCAAAAAGTGTGGAGAACGGATCTGTGGTATTCAAAGCCGGTCCTTTCCATGAAAAAGAAGAGGCGGAAGAGCTCATGAAGGCTCTGAAGGCCTTGGATGCCGGAGATTGCAAAATCTCGGACGAGTAGCCTGTCAATAATTGTCTGAAGGGGTGTCGGACATTGTCATCCTAATATGTCCACCCTTAGCGAAATCCCGGAATTTAAGTCTGGTACGATGAAGGGTTTTCCCATTTAGGGAAAAATCTTTAACGTATATATTCCGCTTTGAGTTCCCTTTCATGTCCATCTTGAACTTCCTTCCTTTGAAGTAGTTCCGGTTCAAACGGAATGTCACCTTGTCGAACAAGGGTGAGCCGATCCCGAAAGAAGGGTCTTCGGCCGTAAGGCCACCTACATCGAAAAGCCCAAGGGATGACATCACGTACCAAGCCACGAGTTGGCCCTGATCCTCATCCTGGCCGTAACCGTAGCCATGGATGCCATCGGTCCCATAGAACTCGTCAAGAATAGCCCGAACCCATTTCTGTGTCAAGGACGGCCGTCCGGCATCATTGAAAAGCCAGGAGATATGGAGGCAAGGCTGGTTGCCGTGGTT
>JAGCWD010000035.1 GCA_017962025.1 Bacteroidales bacterium | reverse complement strand
TTGCGGCACTCAACTCCATCACCGTCTGGAAGGCCGCCACCATCGGGTTGGTAATGTCGTTGGCGAACCCCCAGAGGGCAAAGAGCGATGTGATCAGGATGAATATGAAGAGATATTTCTTCTCAACAAGTTTCTCCTTTGCCATGACTCAAAACTACTTGTAAACAGGACCGAAGTTGGCGCAGGCACGGAAATCAGCACCCTCCTTGTCCATTCCAAACGCATTCCATGCAGCCGGACGGAATATCTTGGAATCATCAACATTATGCATGCAGACGGGAATCCTGAGCATGGAAGCAAGTGTGATCATGTCGGCTCCGATGTGACCGTAAGAAATTGCACCGTGGTTGGCGCCCCAATTGTTCATCACGCTGTAAACATCCTTGAAGGCATCCTTCTTGGGATCGAGGCGAGGTGTGAACCAGGTAGTAGGCCATGTGGGATCGGTACGTTTGTCAAGGATGTCGTGGATCTCTGGATTGACATTCACTACCCATCCTTCAGCAATCTGGAGCACAGGGCCCAGGCCGTCAACGATGTTTACTCTCATCATAGTGGCCGGGAAGTCTCCCTTTGAAACGAAGTGGATGCTGTAGCCGCCTCCGCGGAAGTAGTCACGATCGGCAGGCATCCACCAGGAATTCTCAAGACACTTCTTTTCGTCCTCGTCGGTCATGTCCCAGAAGGTCTTCATGACAGGATTGCCCTGGGCATCTGTACTCTGTCCGCATCCATCCATGGTAGTAGCACCGGAGTTGATGAGGTGGATGATACCGGGAGCAGCCTTTCCGGTGAGTTCCTTTCCGGTAACTCTCTTCACAGCCTCTGGACTCCAGTAAGTGCGCACATCGGAGAAGATCTGCGGCAGATTGGTCAAGAGATGGGCTAGAAGCATGGCGGCCCCGTTGAGAGAATCGTTTTCAGTTGCCAGGATCGTAGGCTCACGGCGACCGTTCCAGTCGAAGTTGGTGTTCAGCAAGGTCTCGGTAAAATCTCCGTTAGGCATCCAGTCAGTCCACTGGCGCTGTCCCTGGAATCCTCCGGCAATCGCATTGTGTCCAAGGGATTCTTCCTTGAAGCCCATCTCCTTCAGTTTGGGATTGCCATGGAGAAGGTCCATGACGATAAGGGTCATCTTGGTCACAAAGTCCCAGTCGGCATCCTTCTCTTCACGGGTCTTCTGCTTTTCAGGACGGTTCTTGTCCCATCCTTCCTGAGGCATGCAGTATTTCTCTACCCACGCCTTCGCCTTGGCATATTCATCCTTATCATAGATTCCGAGATCCATGCGACGGAGAATCTCCACCTCATCGACACTCTCATTCCTCATTCCAAGATATTTCTGGAAGAAGTTGCAGTCAACTATGGAACCGGCAATACCCATGGTTACGCTTCCGATGGACAGATATGACTCACCCCTCATCTCACCGACGGCAACCGCCGCCTTTGCAAAACGGAGGATTTTCTCCGCCACGTCTTCGGGGATGGAATTGTCCTCAAGGTCCTGGACGTCATGGCCATATATTCCGAAAGCGGGAAGGCCCTTCTGGGCATGGGCAGCAAGTACGGCGGCGAGATAGACTGCTCCCGGACGCTCGGTTCCGTTGAATCCCCAGACAGCTTTCGGCCAAAGGGGATGCATGTCCATTGTCTCGGATCCGTAGCACCAGCAGGACGTCACGGAAATGGTTCCCCATACTCCCTCATGCTCGAACTTCTCAGCACAGGCAGCACTCTCGGCCACGCGGCCTATGGTCGTGTCTGCTATGACACACTCGACAGGAGAGCCGTCACTGTACTTCAGGTTGGAAGAAATGAGTTTTGCCACATTGGCGGCAAGAGTCATGGTCTTTTCTTCAAGACTTTCGCGTACTCCACCCTGACGACCGTCGATGGTCGGGCGGATACCTATTTTAGGATGCTTCATGGTATGTGGTTTTTTAATGAATGAATAATCCAAAGAAATCTGTCCTTCAGCGTGCTGTCGGGATCTTTCCAGACAGGAACATCTATTCTACGGGAAGTTCGGGCAAGGACTCCCGGAGCCACGACTCTGGCAACTCCGGCATTGGCAACCTTGGCACCGTAGCCATAAGCAATGATGCTGCGATGGAACATGTCGGATGCATTTTCGAGGCATGAGAAAGCATGGCCTGGAATGAGCACCAACGACATGTCAAACAACTGGCAGGGAACCGGGATAGTGGAATCAGGCTCAATCAGGCGTCCACGACGTGTCCTTCCGCCGAACAGGAGACTCTTGTCAGATCTTGCCACGGTGCCGGCTATTATTGCTTTGTGGCGGAGGAATTCCGAATTCTCCAGGAAAGAAGCCAGGGCATTTTCATCCAACATGAGATCCTGGTCAACCCATAGGTAAAGATCGTTCCCATCCCTTGAAGCTTTCTCCCAAACAGCCTGGTAGCCTTCGGCTCCCTCGTAGTTCAGGAATATGGAAAATGAATACCTCCCCTCGGATGCCACGGCATCAACCTGCTTCTGGCATTCCTCGAGGCATCCACCGCTTCCTTCGTACCCGGGTGGGGCGGTCATCACTATCGCGACTTTCAACATATTCCTAAGAGTCCAGTTTCAAAACTGCCATGAAAGCGCTCTGTGGCACCTGGACGGTTCCTATCTGACGCATCCGCTTCTTTCCTTCTTTCTGCTTCTCAAGGAGTTTGCGCTTGCGGGTCACGTCTCCTCCGTAACATTTCGCCGTCACGTCCTTGCGGACCTGACGAACGGTTTCGCGGGCGATTATCTTGGCACCGATCGCTGCCTGAACCGCAATGTCGAATTGCTGGCGCGGGATCAGCTCCTTAAGTTTGACGCACATCTTCCGCCCGAAATCGTAAGCATGGTCTTCGTGAATAAGTGAGGAGAGGGCATCTGCAGGATCGCCGTTCAGAAGGATGTCCAGTTTCACAAGCCTGGCAGGACGGAAATCTATAACATGATAGTCGAAAGAAGCGTAACCTTTCGATATGGACTTCAATTTGTCATAAAAATCGAAAACTATCTCGGAAAGAGGCATGTCGTAGGTAAGCTCGACACGGTCGGCCGTGATATAGTGCTGGCCGATAAGTGTCCCGCGCTTGTCCATGCACAGTTTCATTATGGGACCGTAAAAGTCCGTCTTCGAGATTATCTGGGCACGGATGTAAGGCTCTTCAATGTGGTCGATAAGGGTCGGGGCGGGAAGACCCGAAGGATTGTGGACGTCTAGGACATCTCCCTGGGTCGTGTAAACCTTGTAGGAGACATTGGGGACTGTGGTGATAACGTCCATGTTGAATTCCCGGAACAACCTCTCCTGGACTATTTCCAAATGCAGGAGGCCCAGGAAGCCGCACCTGAATCCAAAGCCAAGGGCTAGCGAAGACTCGGGTTCATAAACAAAAGAAGCATCATTCAACTGGAATTTCTCCAAAGTCGCACGCAGTTCCTCGAACTTGTCGGCCTGGACCGGATACATTCCGGCGAAAACCATAGGCTTGACTTCCTCAAAACCGGCAATCGCAGTCTCGCATGGACGGGCAGAATGTGTGATGGTGTCTCCCACCTTCACCTCAACGGCCCTTTTGATACCGGAAATAATGTATCCCACATCACCTGTGCTCACCTTCCCGGTAGGCTGGAGTTTCATCTTAAGGACCCCGACCTCCTCTGCATCATATTCCATACCGGTGGCGACGAATTTCACCTTGTCACCGGTCGAGATCGATCCGTTAAGGACCTTGAAATAAGCGATTATGCCCCGGAACTGATTGAATACTGAATCGAAGATAAGGGCCTGCAACGGTGCCTCAGGATCCCCTTTGGGGGCGGGAATCTTTTCAACTATCGCATCCAGAAGGGGTGGAATGCCCTCCCCTGTCCGTGCAGAGACCTTGAATATATCCTCATGGCTGCATCCAAGAAGATCGACTATCTGGTCCGAGACCACCTCGACCTGTGCTGATTCCATGTCAATCTTGTTGAGAACGGGAATGATCTCAAGGCCGTGGTCAACAGCCAGATAAAGGTTGGAAATCGTCTGTGCCTGGATTCCCTGCGAAGCATCCACAACGAGAAGGGCACCCTCACAGGAAGCGATCGACCTGGACACCTCATAAGAGAAATCCACGTGTCCGGGAGTGTCGATAAGATTAAGGATATACTTCTCGCCATGATAGAGGTATTCCATCTGAATGGCGTGGCTCTTTATAGTAATGCCCTTCTCCTTCTCCAGGTCCATGTCATCCAGTACCTGGGCCTCCATGTCGCGGGAGGACAGGGTCTGGGTCAGTTCAAGGAGCCTGTCGGCAAGGGTGCTCTTGCCGTGGTCGATATGGGCGATGATGCAAAAATTGCGGATATGCTTCATAATTGCAAAAATAATCAATTTGTAGTACATTTGAAAGATACAATCCGACACTGGAGTGACTGACAGGGAAATCATCGATCTCTACAAGGCAGGACAACAGGAGAGGGCATTCAGGGAAATCGTGGATTCCTACAGTGAAAGGCTCTACTGGCATGTCCGGCGTTTCCTTTGTTCCCACGAAGACACGGATGATCTTCTGCAGGATATCTTCATAAAGATCTGGTCCGCCCTCCCCTCTTTCAGGGGCGATTCCCAACTCTACACCTGGCTCTACCGGATTGCAACAAACGAAACTCTAAACTTTCTGAACAAGCAGAAAGTCAGGTCCGCCCTTCAGTTTGAAAGCCTGTCATCCAAACTGGAGGAAAAGATTGACGAAGATCCATGGTTCAACGGCGACAGCATGCAACGCCTGTTGATGAAAGCGATTCAGAAGCTTCCCGAGAAACAGAGGCTTGTGTTCACAATGAGATGGTTCGACGACCTTTCTTATGAAGACATCTCTGAAATCCTCAATACTTCAGTCGGAGCATTGAAGGCTTCCTACCACTTCGCCACGGAAAAAATTAAATCATTTCTAGAAAAATATTCAGAATAGCATTAAACCATCAGTTCCATAGTTTGTCAAATAATCGGAAATGAAATCGGAAAAGGACATATTTGAAAGTATCGGAAAGGCCTCCTTCGGTGTGCCTGAAGGTTATTTCAATGACCTGAAGGGCCGACTTGAGTCCATACCCGAGAGAGGCAAGGTCCTCCCCGGACCATGGAGCCGGGTAAAGCCTTTCCTTGCGATGGCAGCTTCCTTTGCCGCCATACTTTTCATCGGCAATTCCGTCTTGCGCCACACCGCTTCTTCACAGCCTGAAGAACAATCGATGAACGAATCCAGCTATGCTGAGATGATTTCGCTCACCCATCCTGAAGCGTTTATGAACGCCCTCGAGTACGAAGGCGAGGATATGACGGAAGAAGACATCATCAACTACCTTATCGAATCCGGAATGAGTATGGAATATCTCGCTTACTCCGGTGACCAAAAGAATTAAACCATGAAAAATATTCTTTCAATAACAATTTGCGCCGTTGCGCTCTTCCTTTGCTCCTCAGGCCTTGTTGCCCAGGAGAACAGGAACAGGAACTGGGAAGACAGGATGAAAGCTGAAAAGATTGCCTTCCTGACCGATGCCATGGACCTCACTTCTTCTGAAGCAGAAAGATTCTGGCCTGTTTACAACAGGTGCGAAGCTGAGAAGAGGGAGGCTTGGAAACAGATATTCGACTCCTACAGGGCCTTGGAAAACGGGATTAAGACCGGCAAGGAAGACAAGGAGATCGCCACTTTGATGGATAAATATTTCAAGGCCCAGAAGGCCGGAGACAATATTGACGAAAAGTATGTTGCCGAGTACAGGAAGATTCTTCCAAACAAGAAGATAGCCAAACTTTTCATCGGCGAGGAAAACTTCCGCAGATTGCAGATTCACAGACTCAATAGAAACGACAACAGCAAAAACGACAAAAAGTGACAGTAAAACACTAAAACTAGTAGTCTGTCTTAGAAAAGCGTGCCGGGAGGTACGCTTTTTTTTTATTTATTGTTATATTTGGGTATGAGACATTTCCAGTTCCATTTCATCACTTTGCTCTTTTTAAGCATCCTGATATCTTGCAGCAAGTCCAATCACGTCTGTATCTATGGGGGCAGCTCCGCCTGCGCAACTGCAGCATACTCTGCAGCCAAGCTGGGAAGTGAAGTTACTGTTATCTGCCCGGATGTAACTATCGGAGGAATGACCACCGGAGGCCTGGGCCAGACTGACATCGGCAACAAACAGGCAGTGATTGGCCTTTCACGTCAGTTCTACCGTAAACTTGGCAACCATTACGGCAAATTGGAGCAGTGGTTGTTCGAGCCGCATGTGGCGGAAGAGATTCTGATGCAATACCTGGAAAATCCCAAAATAAAGGTGATGCAGGGTTGGTACCTGGAATCAGTCGCAAAAAAAGGGACGAAAATCAAATCCATAACCTGCATTGACAGGAAGGGCGGGACAGTTACCATCAAGGCGGATCAGTTCATCGATTGCTCCTACGAAGGAGACCTTATGGCTGCATCAGGAGTAAGCTATAGGGTCGGGCGGGAAGACAATTCCGAATATGGGGAAACCTGGGACGGCTTCCAACTCCTGGACCTGCATCAATTCGTTGACGGAATCGATCCATTCGTGGAACCTGGCAACCCTGCAAGCGGATTCCTCTGGGGAATAAGCGATGCAAAGCAGAAAAATGATGGAACAGGAGACAACTGCGTTCAAGCCTACAATTACAGGATTTGCCTTACGGACGATCCGGATAACTTGATTCCTATCGATAAGCCTGAAAACTATGACCCAAAGAGATACGAACTTCTAACCCGCGTTTTTGAGGCAGATCCGAATCCCATACTGAATAACTATTTTATCTGGAGCTTGATGCCCGGCCACAAAACCGATATCAACAACAGAGGGCCTTTCTCTTCGGACATGATCGGAATGAACCATAATTACCCGGAGGCATCCTGGGATGAAAGGGATGAGATCATCAAGGCACACAAGGACTATACTCTCGGACTCCTGTATTTCTACATGACCGATCCAAGGGTGCCTGCCAATCTCCAGAACGAAATCCGCAGATGGGGCTTGCCTAAAGACGAGTACATACGTACCGGGCACTGGACTCACCAGCTCTACATCCGAGAGGCCCGCCGTCTAGTCGGGGAATATGTAGCCACCCAGGCCGACTGCGAAGGAAAGACGGAAATCACCGACGGTATCGGCTTTGCAGCCTATGGTATGGATTCCCACAACTGCCAGAGGCTCGTGATTGAAAAGGATGGAAAACTTATGGTCAAGAACGAGGGTGACGTACAGAAAGGGGTCAGCCAACCCTATCCGGTGTCCTACCGCAGCCTGACTCCAAAGAGGGAGGAATGCACCAACCTGCTCGTTCCCGTGTGCCTCTCTGCCACCCACATCGCCTACGGTTCCATCAGGATGGAGCCTGTTTTCATGGGGATGGGACAAACCTGTGGCCTGGCAGCTGCAATGGCCGGGAAGGGTTCCGTCCAGGAGGTGGACGTGAAACGTATCCAAGAGATTTACGCCACAGATCCCTGCCTGGACGGCCGGGAGCCTGACACTCTGATCGATGAGGATTCTGAGTGCATAGAAGGCAAGGAAGGATGGAAGGTTATCCATGGTAGCGGAGCTTACGGAAAAACCTATCTAAGATATGACGGTGATCCGTCGGAAAACAAACTAACCTACAGAATCTCTGAAGAGTTTGACGGAGACTATTCCGTCTATGCTTTCCAGCAGAATGACGGCTGTGCTTCAACCACCTTCGAGATCGATTATGCAGGTAATAAGACTACTGTACCTTTCAACCGCTCAGACCTTCAGGTCGAAGGACAGACCAGGGGTGAATGGGTCAAGCTCGGGGACTTTACCTTCGAGAAAGGTACTGCTGGAAGCATCAGCATCCGCTCAGATGAACCAGGCATCCATGCCGACGGAATCCTGTTCGTAAAGAAGTGACTTTTTTGATGAGGAAACTCAAGGCTCCAAATACATATGTAATAATCGCCATCATCATCGTCCTCTGTGCAGTGATGACCTGGATCATGCCTGGAGGTCAGTACATAAAGGCTGATGACGGAACGGTCTCTTATGAAGCAGTGGACTCTGTTCCACAGACCTGGCAGGTCTTTTCGGCTATCTACCATGGCTTTGTCAAGCAGGCTGGCATTATCATTTTCATACTGGTAGTCGGGGGAGCTTTCTGGCTGCTTAATGCAACTGGAGCGGTCGAAGCAGGGATCAAGCGATTCATTTCCGTCATCGGAAATAATGACAGAATCGTGCTGGTAGCCCTCACGATCCTGTTCTCCCTGGGTGGGGCGGTCTTCGGAATGAGCGAGGAGACTATCCCATTCGTGGGAATAGTAGTACCTCTGGCAGTATCAATGGGATACGACGCCTTCATGGGAATGCTGGTAGTCTATGTCGCCTCGAACGTGGGGTTTTCAAGTGCTTTCCTGAATCCATTCACGGTTGGCATAGCCCAGGGAATGGCCGACCTGCCCCTGTTCTCCGGAATGGGCTACCGGCTCTTTTGCTGGGGTATCCTGACAGCGCTGCTGGCCATTTTCGTTGTAATATATGCCCGTAAGACAAAAAAGCAATCCTCCGATGTGGGAACTGTTGATGCAAAGCCCGTCACACGGCGTCAGGCATGGATCCTCGCAACTCTTGCACTGACCGTCGCAGTGCTTATCGTCGGGGTCACCTGCTTTGAATGGTATCTCCCCGAGATTACCGGATTGTTCCTGGCCATGGGCATTGTCTGCGGGCTCATCGCCGGCTTTCCCTCCGAAAAGGTCGTAAATGAACTGATGGCGGGTGCGAAGGACATTCTTTCGGCTGCACTTGTAGTGGGATTTGCCTCAGGCATCATCGTTATTCTCCAGGACGGTAAGATCATAGACAGTTTCCTCCACTCTATGCAGGAAGGCCTGGACGGTACCGGCAAAGTCGGCTCGTTGTCAGCGATGTATGGAATCCAGGCCCTTATCAATTTCCTTATTCCCAGCGCAACAGCCAAGGCCGCAATCACTATCCCGATCATGGCGCCTTTTTCCGACATGGTGGGAGTCTCCCGTCAGGCCATGGTCCTGGCCTTCCAGTTCGGAGATGGGTTTACGAACATGATTACCCCGACCTCCGGTGTACTGGTGGCTGCCCTGGCGATGGCCAGGATCCCTTATTCAAAATGGGTGAAGTGGATCTGGAAAATGGTCCTGGTGCTGCTGGTACTCGGCTTCCTGTTGCTCCTGCCGACAGCCTTATTCAGTCTTGCCGGCTGGTAGGTTATTTATTCCTCGACAAAGAGACCGTCACGCATGTAGAGAGAGCGGTCGCACATCGCAGCCAGCTCCGGGTCGTGGGTAACGATGACTATCGTCTGGCCGTAATTCTGCCTGAGGTCGAAGAAAAGCTGGTGAATCTCGGCCTTTGTCTTAGAATCGAGATTGCCCGAAGGTTCATCCGCAAACAGGATAGCGGGATCGTTCACCAAAGCCCTGGCGATAGCGACCCTCTGCTGTTCGCCACCTGACAATTCCGAAGGTTTGTGGTCCATCCTCTCCCCCAGTCCCATTTCCGTGAGAAGCTTTGTAGCGGCAGCCTTGGCATCCTTGTCGGAACGACCTGCGATGAAGGCAGGGATCATCACGTTTTCAAGGGCATTGAATTCCGGGAGAAGATGATGGAACTGGAACACGAAGCCGATCCGGCGGTTCCGGAATGCTGAGAGATCCTTGCTTCCGAGATGAAGGACGTCTGTCCCGTCAATCGTCAGGGAACCGGCGTCCGGAGTGGACAGAGTGCCCAAAATCTGAAGAAGGGTTGACTTC
This sequence comes from Bacteroidales bacterium, assembly GCA_017962025.1. Classification (GTDB taxonomy): domain Bacteria; phylum Bacteroidota; class Bacteroidia; order Bacteroidales; family UBA932; genus Cryptobacteroides. The sequence goes on along the minus strand of JAGCWD010000035.1, from coordinate 12,269 downwards.
CCTGCACCGGATGCGCCCATTATGGACACTACTTCCGATTTGTCAGCATGGAAATCAATCCCCTTGAGGACTCTCAGGTCCCCGAAACTCTTTTCAATACCTTTAGCCTCTATGATCATGTCTCAAAGATACTTCTTTTTTGGCATTTTGCGAAAAAAGGAATACCTTTGCAATCCTAATCGGGGTGTGGCGCAGTTGGCTAGCGCATCTGCTTTGGGAGCAGAGGGTCCCGTGTTCGAGTCACGGTACCCCGACAAATGGATCAGGATCTACTTGAACCTGTGATAATAATAGACTGTAGTCCTGTCAAGAAGGGCATCCTTCTGGCTTATGACAAATGTCTTGTCTGTCAGTTCCAAGACATCAAAGACTCCTTTCAGGGTCATATTGTAAGAAAACAACTCATCTGAAAGCCAGACCCTGTCTTTAAAATCAATCTTCTTCTGATCGGCGTTGTACACGTAAAGGGTCCCTTTGACATCCACATCATCAAGATCGGCTTCCAAGAAGCTGCCTTTCTTCGAAACGGCTCCGATTGGATTCAGCCAAAGATAAAAATGCGCTTGGGAATAATCTACGTTGTTGGTCTTTTCTTCGTTACCACTCTTATAGATTATAGTTTTTGAATCCAGTGCCCAGACTCCATAAAGGGTTCCGGAAACATCTCCGGTGTGGGTAATGCTCTCTTTTTCGCAGGAAACGAGAAGTGCCGCTATCGCTACGGCAAGCATGATGTGTTTCATGACAGAATGATTATTTAATGAAACGTTTTGCCTCAATTTCTGTTCCAAACTTTATTTTTCGATCTTGAAAATAACTGAACTGACCGGCCCCATATCAATCCTGTCGGTGACCTTCCCGCTCTTGAAGACAGCTTTCCCCGTCATCGAGAAGACTTCCGCATGGGTACGGCCAAGGGTACTGAAAGTGGCAGAAACCTTCTTCCCGCTCGGGTTAAGGGCGACCAGATAAATCTCATCTCCGGAGAATCGTTTGTAAACCATAGGATAGGGTTTATCAGGATCGGAAACATATTCCCAGTCCCCGGTGTTGCTCATCGCCGGAGATTCCTGACGGAGGGCAAGTACCTTTCGGACATAGTTCAGCAAGGAGTTGGGATCGTTTTCCTGAGTCTCTACGGTAAGTGCTCCCCCGTCTGTGTCTACCGGAAGGAAGATATCCTTGGGGTCACAGGTAGAAAAACCTGCGTTGAGGCCATTGGTCCATTGCATGGGAGTCCTGGAACCAGCCCTTTCATTGACGAATCCAGAGGAGAACACTTCCCTCGAACCTTCTTTCTCGGGGGCGTCCGGATTGTATTTCATCCCGATCTCATCTCCATAATAGATGAAAGGGATGCTCTTGAGGGTAAGGAAGAATGTAATCGAGACCTTAAGCTGGTCAATGGTGTTGCGGGTGAGGATATTGGGCCTTTGGACGTCATGGTTGGATGTCTGCGGGGCCATATAGCCTATCTTGCCGACAGTCTGAAGGGTCCTTGAATAATAATCCACGAACTCCCTGACCTCACCCAGTCCGGCCTTGTTGAAGTAGTTCGTGGCATGCTTCCCGTAAGGTTCCGGAAGGATCAGTTTGGTGTAACCGGTGGCGCTGCGCCATGGAAGGAAGAAATCAACATTGAAACCGGCCGGAAGCGAAACCTCCGGATCGGACCACTCCGCCAGCAATACGTTGTCTGGATAGTGTTCGTGCATCCAGGAAGTAAAGTCTCTCCACATCCGGCTCGTCACTTTGAATCCGTCGTCGTTCTTTACGAGACTCTGTGCCATATCCACCCTGAAACCGTCAACTCCCTTGTCGAACCAGAACACCATGATGTTGCGGAGTTCCTGCCAGACAGCCCTCGGGCCGGGAGCGTCCACAGACTGCTCCCACGGATGGGCCGGATCAGGATTGGCGAATCCATAATTAAGTGCCGGCTGGGCTTCATAATAGTTTTTGTAGTAGTATTTCGCACGGGGAGCGTTCTTTTCAACGAACTTGCCGATTGTACTGGATTTGGGATTGGGTTGACGGTAACGTTCAGCTATATCCTCCTTGTCCTTCTCGCTGATCTCATCGGTCCAGATGTAATAGTCACTGTACCGCTGATTGGGATCGGCTTCCATGGACTGCAAGAACCATCGGTTCCTGTCACTTGTGTGACCGGCGACAAGGTCCATAATAACCTTGATCCCCCTTTTGTGGGCCTCTGAGATAAGGTCCACCATGTCTGTGTTGGTACCGAAACGGGGATCCACCTTGTAATAGTCGATTACATCATAACCACCGTCCATCCACCCGGACTCATAGACCGGATTGAGCCAGATGGCAGTGACTCCAACGCTCCTTATATAGTCCAGCTTGGATGTAATACCCTTGATGTCACCTATTCCGTTCCCGTCGGAATCCATATAGGATGAAGGGTATATCTGATAGAAAACCGAGCGGTCCAGCCATTTCGGATAATCCTGGGCCCGGAGACCTGTGGAAATGAACACTGCAGTCAGGACCGTCAAGACTTGCAGGAAGGAATACTTTTTCATGGCTCCTATTCAAAAACCTGATCAAGGCTGCGGCCGAACCATGGCTGGGGCTGCTCAAGGCCGAGAAGGGATGCCATGGTGGAAGCAACATCATACTGCATGACGCTCAGATCGTCGAAGCAATAACCTTTCTTGACTCCTTTGCCGTAGATGATAAGCGGTGTTTCCATTTCCATCATCGAGCGTCCTCCATGTCCGTGGTCGATGCCACCATGGTCGGAAGTAAGGATTACAACCGAATTGTCCATTATGCCGGCTTCCTCTATGGCTTCGATTATCTCACCTACCCAGATGTCCAATTGCTTGATCTTCTTGTAATACTCGGGAGTATCGTGACCGTCGGCATGTCCGACATGGTCGGGTTCATCATAGATGAATGCCGCGAGGCGAGGCTTCTTTGTCTTTATATATTCTTTCGAAACCTCGCAAAGATCTGCTTCAGAAGCCTCTGTGTAATAGTTTACGGACAAAGTATCAATCAGATACTTTATTCCGTCCCATTGGAAAACACAGCCGATTTCCGCATCGGGCTCCTTGTCACGAAGAAGTTGGAAAACAGTGGGGAATATTCCGTTCTTGTAGGTAAGCCTGGGCTCGAAATCGGGGGTGTGCGAACAACACTCGTAGAAACCGTGGATTTCCGGGCCGACTCCCATGAACATGGCGGCCCAGTTGGGCGCACTGGAAGACGGAAGCACGGTACGCTTCTTAAGGGTCCAGGCTCCCCCTGCCATCATCTTCTTAGTGTTGGTCATGTCCGAATTCTCGACGCTGTAGGCTCCCCATCCATCAAGACCGATGAAAAAAACATGTTCAACTTCGTGGCTCTTCGTCTTGGTACAGGCTGAAAAGGCCATTACACCTGCAAGGGTTGCAGCAACTATCACTCTGAATTTCATAATGATTATAATACTTGTAATTTGTACACTAAAAATCTCAATCCTTCCGAACCGTTACGGAACCTGAACGGATCCAAGCGGGTGACACTCCTCCCTTCAGGCACTTCTACACCTTTGAACACCTTCCTCTCCAGCACCCTTCCTTTCTCATTCTGGAGTTCGACGGTCAGGTTCGCCCTGCAAGCTCCATCCATATTGAATATGACCGGTTGTACGGAATCTCCGGGCCCATAGACGGTATCAACGTCATAGCTGGCAGCCCAGATTCTTCCAAATGCCATCCTGTTGGCATGGAATGCCAGTTTAGGGACATAGAAGGGATCGACAAGCGGCTTGTGGTATGTAAACATATTCGGCCCGGATTCCAAAGAACACCAGGAGAATCCGCAGACCCCGGCCAGGGTCTGCATCTTCATCGATTCCCATGCTGAGAACGCCTGATAGCCCTGGCTCTCACGCCATTCGTCAGTGTCCAGATTCCGGCCTAAATTACCCACCTCGTATTTTTTCTCATATGAAGGAATCTTGTACCATGGATCCTTCTTTGCAAGCTCCCAGTTAGGCTGGGCGATGGATTCCTCATGCTCAAAATTGAAGTAGCAAAGATCCTTGGCATCGAGACAGGACTTGGCAAACTCAGAAGGGAAGTTCCGGAGCCTGCTCCAGTCGTTTTCGTATCCGGTATAGGAATCCTGGCTCCCCCTGGTCATCATTCGGTGCATCAGCCATGGGTTTGGCGCATGGGTGTTCCCGTATATATCCAAAGTACCGTCGTAATTGGTGTAATGCATATGCTGCCAGAAGGACGTAGGAGAGACAAGCCGGCTGCTGTCAGTGCCGGTGATGGCCGGCACTATAGCATTGATATAATCTTCAGAATCAGAAAAACCATGTTTCTTGAACCGGTTGGGATGGTTGCTTGCCTCCCACATCACGATAGAAGGATGATTGTAAACCTGGCGCATATAGACCGGGTAATTAGCTATGTCCACATTCCAGACCTCCCCCTCCCTGATCCAACTGGAAGTCTGCCAGATGAGGTACAGTCCAAGCTGATCGGCATACTCGGCGAATCTCGGATCATTGATACCACTGGGAGTCTCATTTTCTGCATGGACATGGATGCGAAGGAGATTCCCCAGGGATTTAGCCATCATGAGTTCACGGATCACTGTCTCGTCGGTAGGACACCGGACAGTCACCGCGACTGTCTCCAACGGGAGACGGTAACCGAAAATCTGGCCGCCATTCAGCATCTCCAGCTTGTGGTTGATGTAAAGAACACCTTCCTTCTGTTCGATCAGGCGGACTCCGGTGGTAGTAACAAGGTCGTCAACCTGTTTCCCGTCACTGTCCTTAAGGATTATCTCAACCTTGTAGAGCTTAGGAGAATCAGAATACCAGAGTTCAGGAGACTCGAGCGGTATGTCAATGCTTATCTCATTGTCCACATTCGGTCTCAGCTCAACCCTCTTTTCCTGACTGGCAATGCAGGGACCTTCAACAGGGAACCAAGGGTAATAATTGACCACCAGGCTACCGTCCCAAGTGCGGGCAGAGTCGGTTTTCAAGGTTACCTTATGATGCTGGACTGCCACAGAACCTTCGAGAGAAGCAGTATGGACCAGACCTTCTGTAATATGTCCGGAAGCGTCGGACAGAATAAGTTCAGACCTTCCGAGGAACCAGCCGAAATTATGGTCATTGGGAGCATGGAACACCGTCGCGTCTGTATAGAATGGCTTTACCCTTACGGCAATGGTATTCTCACTTTCCGGGATAAGATATTCAGAGACATTGATTTTCCTTGGCAGACGGCCGTTCAAGACAGCTGCCGGCCTGCCATTGACCCAGACTTCTCCTCCCGGGTCCAGAGTCTCCATCATCAGGGATGCTGACTTGAACCCACCGACCTTTACCCTTGTCCTCAAGTAATAGTCCTCCCCGGCTCCCCGGAACCCTCCATGAGGGGAAGGCAGTCTTACAAGTTCCCAGGCAGAATCATCATAGCCTGCATCCTGCCAGCCTGTCATGGACGGTACACTTTCAAAGTCCTCGTCGAAGACCATTTCAGTCCAATATGGAGTACTTGGATTATCTTCCTGATGGTTGGTGAAACTGTAAAGCATAATGCTCTCGAGGGAAGCCTTCCCTTCCGGAGCACCAATCGAGAAACCAATGACCTTGGTTGTACGGGGACAAGGAATCTCCTTGATCGTCTTCCCTTCTGAGGATAGGAATATCCTGTGGTTGACCAAGTCTCCGTAGATTTCAAACTCCCTCAGCGAACCTATTTGCAAGCTGATGGTTTCACCATCGCCGGCGGCAAGGGATACATTGAGGCCAAAAGGATCTTCAGGGAGCGATGCCTTGATCCTGAAACGCCAATCCAGGGGTTTGAAATTGAGTGTAGCGACAGTACCATCCAGAACCAGACAGCCATTATTGACTTTCGCCCCTCCGGAAGTCCACCTTTCCCAACGAGCCTTGACATCGTCTCCTTTCCCGGTTTTAAAACCATAAGCTTTCCATTTATCAAGTCTTATGGTCCTTCGGACAGAGGTAGAAGGTTGTGGCTTTATACTTGCCAGACGGGTAAGGACATCGGCATCGGAGAATAAAGGTCTGTCCAGTCCCGGATCCCCCCAGAACCGGGAAGCATAGTCAGTGTAACGTCCAAGGACATCAACCCTCTGCTCAGTGTCAAACCATTCTTTATCACCATGGAAATCCGTAATCCCGTCTGCCTTAGGATCTTTGGTAAGGTAACGCATTTCAAATGTGGTGACATTTTGCGCATTAAGCCCTGCAGCGAGGAATGCTGCAAACAGGATTTGGATGACTCTACGCATAAGATTAATAGGTTGGTTAGACAAAAATACTCATAATTCTCGTTATTTTTGTAGTATGAGACATTTCTTCTTAGCATTCGCTTTCCTGTTTTCAATTACCGTGTCAGCCCAGGTATTTCCTGGTGAAAAATCCTCCTGGGAGGGCTGTGACCGTTATGATTTTAAAGTGGAAGGACGCGACGCCCTGGTCGTGATACCCAAGGAGTCAGCACCGGGCAATCCATGGATCTGGCGTCCTGCCTTTTTCGGAGCCTTCCCTTCAGTGGACCAGGCCCTGCTTAAGGAAGGATGGCACCTGGCATATTACGATGTCACCCACTTGTACGGCAGTCCCCGCGCAGTGAAACTGGCAAAAGCTTTTTATGACTATGTTGTCCCGGCTTTCAAGTTATCCGAAAAAGTCATAGTGGAAGGGTTCAGTCGTGGAGGCTATTTCGCCTTCGCATGGGCGGATGCCTATCCGGAAACTGTCTCAAGTCTCTATGTCGATGCTCCTGTCTGTGACATCACTTCCTGGCCTGGACGCCATCAGCCTGAATTCTGGCAAGGCTTCCTGGAAGAATGGGGCGAGAAGGACGAGGACGTGGACAGCAGTTTCAGGGGGAATGCCATCTACCATCTTCCGCGGATGGCAGAAGCAGGCATACCGATTATATCCGTTTGCGGAGGTGCAGACACCGGTGTTCCCTACGATGAGAATATGCACAAGGTCCGGGATGCTTACCAGGACATGGGTGGAGTTGTGGAAGTCATTGTAAAACCCGATTGCGGCCATCATCCCCACAGTCTTGAGGATCCGACCCCGGTGGTGGATTTCCTCAAGGCACATTTTGACGGCTATACCTCCTCTCAGAGAATCCATGCCCGTGGAAACCTGGACAACTCCCTTTACACAATGACTGTCCGTAAAGAAGCGACCGTCGCATTCCTGGGTGGTTCCATTACGGAGATGGAAGGGTGGAAGGACATGGTCAAGGACGACCTCAAGCAGCGGTATCCGGATGCCTCGTTCAAGTTTATCGATGCCGGGATTTCTTCCCTTGGATCCACTCCCCACGCCTTCAGGTTCGAAGAGGATGTCCTTGACAAAGGGACTCCTGACCTGTTGTTCGTGGAAGCGGCCGTCAACGACCATACCAATTTCTTCGGGCCGCGGGAACAAGTGCTTGGAATGGAAGGAATAGTCAGGCACGCCCTTAAAGCCAACCATTATATGGACATCATATTCCTTCATTTCACCTATGATCCATTCCTGCCTTTGCTTGACGAAGGGGAGATTCCTGATGTAATCCTGAATCACGAGAGGGTTGCCAACCACTACCACCTCAACTCCATTGACCTGGCTTCGGAAGTGAGCTCCAGGATGAGTTCTGGGGAATTCGACTGGAAGAAGTTCGGAGGCACCCATCCCGCTCCGTTCGGACATTCCGTCTATGCAGCCGCCATAGAAAAACTGCTGGACCTTTGGACCAAACCAGCTTCCGGATATTCATACACCCCACATCAGACTGACGTTGCTCCACTTGATGGCTTCAACTATGAAGATGGAAGACTGCTCCCGCCAACATCAGCTACAAGGCTTAAGGGTTTCCGCCTCGAAGAGGACTGGGTTCCTTCCGACGGTGCCGGAACGAGGAAGCAATATATCCATGTACCCACCCTGGTCTGCGAAGAAGGAGGGGAAATGACCCTGGAATTCGACGGCAGCGCCATCGGGATCTATTGCACTTGCGGACCGAACGCCGGAGTGCTGTCATATGAAATCGACGGCAAGAAGTACCAACCGCTTGACACTTTCACACCTTGGAGCAAAGGGCTCCACATCCCATGGCTGCATATCCTTGCCAACGGCCTTGACCAGGGACGTCACGTCTTGAAACTAAAGGTTTTAAAGGGCGACCGCCAGGGCTGCTATATCAGGAATTTCGCCGTCAACTGACTTTTGGACTGAGACGGTATATTCCCCTGGGACAGTTTTCATCCTGATGACAGGTCCTTGACAGACCGTTTGCGTTCCATCCGATCCATTGATTTCAACCTCCTGCCCCTCCCAGGGATTCTGCATTGAAAGATCCCGGCCTCGCTCGCTCTCGACAGTCACTTCTCCGACAATACCGCCTCTAAGGGAAGCTGACACAAGGAAAGCGCCTTCCACCCGTATTTGATGGAAAGAGGCGTCGGCGTCCAATGGCCATACAGGGAAGAGACGCACCATATCCTGATGGCCCATGCAAAGCATCTCGTTGATTGTGTTCGGAACCGTGCTCCAGTTCTCGGTCCCGTGAGGGTTACCGCTCTGGAAGCCATTGGGATAGGTATGCAAGGAGTACTCTTTCAGATGTACGAGTATGCTGTCAGCAGGATAACCCACCCTGACAGCAGCTGGGAAAAAACTGTTTGTCCCATTGAAGTCAAGCCAGCGTCCCATCACTTCAATCGTATTCCTGGCAACATCCAGGAGTTCCGGGTCACTTGCAAGTCCTATCTGTCCGGCGGGATATATATGCTGGATTCCCAGAGTGTTGTCAGGCCACCAGTCAACCCCCTTCTCAGTGTAACGGAAGACCTTCTTTCCATCCCGTTCCTGCAAAGGAAAAGCAGAAAGATGCTCCCTCCTCTCCTTCCACACTTGCCTCCTGTCCTCATCCACTCCCAAGAACTCACTCATGTCAAAGGCAGTATCCATCACCATACGTACCAGGCCAAGGGATGCAATCGGGTTCATGGTGCCAACGGTGCCCTCATGGATCGCGTCGCTCAATATAATATACCGATTGCCTTCCCGAGTCAGATAGTTCTCCCAGAAAGTCGCCACGCCTTTCACAAAAGGATACACTTTCCGAGCGTAATCCTTATCCCAGGTCCGATAGAACTGCATTGCCATATTTGCAACTGCGTACGCTGAATTGCTTTTCTGTCCCCAGAACATTCCCCCGGCCTCAATGTTTCCCTGCTCGATCCAATTCCTGTGATCCCTTTCAAGGGAGGCTGACCAGCGGGTTGTTTCAATCCCGATAGGTCCTATTCCTACAGGCAGCAAGATACCGCCGCTGATCCCAGTGACCTCCTCCGAATAATACTCTCCACGTGGTATTGCAGCCAGAAGCGGAGCATAATATGGATCCGCCTGCTCCAGACGGTTAGCGGAGTAGAGGGCATAATAGGGAGCCATGTGATTATAGTTGAGATGGTAATCAGCCATCCAATACGGAGGCTCCTTCGTTATCCATGTACCGAAAAGGGGCGGAGGGAAGTCAGGGTCACGACTGCATGAAGCCATGCCATAAAGTGAAACATAATACTGGCGCTCTATATCAGGATCAGGGATACTGACATATGATTTGCTCCAATAATCTTTCCACCAGTCCTCATGGGCATTCCTGATGGCAGCCAACCGGCGGCGCCTGCCGTTGATGGTCCGGACCTTGTCGATCACCGTCTGGACACAATCTACTGATTTGAAATTACTTGAAAAGGCGCAGACTATAGTCAACGGTTTACCCGGAAGAAGGGTGAATGATCCTTCCGGAGAGACATCCGATATCATGGCAACCGCCGCCTTTGTCGGGATGTCCACTGTCGAATCCGAATAGTCACGAGAAATAAACCTTATACCTTCCGGTGTCACCCCGCTTTTACGTATATCGGTGAATCTGGCATCCGGATCAGCCTGCTCCAGGGCAATGGTTCCTTCAACAGTTTCCTTTCCATCAGCTTCCAGGTTTATGACCATGACATCTTCAGTTGCCGCAACATAGGTCTCTAAGGATACTCCTAGTTCTCCTTTGGAAAAACAGCCTGTCGTGGTTGCATCGTACAGACTCTGCTCAACTCTGTATGAAGCACCTGCCAATGAGGGGAAAGACAATCTTACAAGTCCGAGGACCAGAGGCCAAGCCTCGTCATGCGCAGACCTCAACCTCCAGAAATCGTTGCGTGCGATGTGGAACACCAGGTTCTCCGGCGGACCGGAAAGGGCTACGCCGCTATAGCCGTTCCCCATCAACGGAGCATCTACAGAATAAGGTGCCGGGATCCTCGATGGCGGCTCGTGAAAAACCACTTTCTGAGAGGTCACTATCGCCTCGACTTCGCTGGTTTCAGTAATCCGGCATGAATATAGTGACGGCAGGATCGCAAGAAATATAAGGAGACACTTTCTCATTGACATTGAGTCTGTTAAACAATTTGCCACCTCACAAATCGAAGGTGGCAAATCAGTAAAACTATTGATATTCAGAAGACATCCGTCTCCGAAAACCTACAGGTTGGGATTCTCCTTGGCCCACTCAGCTACCGGCGGGATGATGCCGAGACTGATAATCTCGTCACGCATCTTGCAGAGGTGCTCGTAGGAGGCGTCGAGGGCAGCGATTTCCTCAGCCGTTCCTTCGGGAGTGGTGAAGTGGCAACCGGTAGCATCGATGACGGTCGGCATGGCCATCATGACGTTGCGGTACTTGCCGGTATTCACATATGTACCGGCAGGCCAGGTGAACTTCTCACCGCCCATGGCAGCTTCAATCATCTTCACGGCGTTGTAAGCAGGGCTCTGGAATGAGCTGCGGCCGCGGAGCTTGATGATGTTGCTTCCACCCTGGATGGTGTTGTGCTTGATCTCTGCGAAAAGCTCCTCGGAAAGACCCATCTCGGAGAGAGGCTTGCCATCGACCTTGACACCGGATGCGAAAACTGCCATAGCTTCGCCGTGACCGCCATAAGTGTGGGCACCGGTCACCTTGCACTGCTGTACGCCGAACTCCTGGGCAAGAGCCTCCTGGAGACGGGTGCTGTCGAGGGCTGCGAGGGATGTGAGCTTCTCAGGCTTCAGGCCGGAACGGATGAGGGCGGTAAGTGCCGTGACGTCTGCAGGATTGAAGATAACCACTACGAACTTCACGTCAGGGCAGTATTTCTCGATGTTCTCTCCGAACTCTGCTGCGATCTGGCAGTTGCCTTTGAGAAGGTCCTCACGGGTCATTCCCTCCTTACGGGGAGCTCCACCTGAGGAGATGATGTACTTGGCATCCGTGAAAGCGACGGCGGGATCGATGGTTGCGGTAATGTTCACTCCGGGGAAAGCACAGTGATCCATCTCGGCAAGGACTCCCTTGAGGCCCGGCTCAAAGATGTCATAAAGGCAGATGTTAGGAGTTAGCTTCAGCATTGCTGCTGTCTGAGCCATGTTAGATCCGATCATTCCGGCGGCGCCGACGATGACCAATTTGTCATTTGTCAAAAATCCCATTGCTAGAAAAAATTATTAGTTTTAAAAATCAGTCTTCAAAAGGTGAGACAAAGATAACAAATTCCCTTGTATTTTCTTTGTAATTCAAAAAATCATTATATTTGCGAAGACTATAGACAACAGACTTACATGGAGCCTCCCAGTTGTTTTTTAACTGATAAATCATCCATCGCGGATTCCCTATCCGACGATCCGTTGTCGTACACCCCTCAGAATATTCATAAACCCCTCGCCGGAGCATTCCGGGGAGTCTTTTAACTATGGCACTATATCTTAAGAAAGAATTGGAAGAATCCAGGTCGCTAGTGGGCGTCTGGCAGATAACCGAGACTGAAGAGGAACTTCGGGAGCTTGCCTCCGTCCCCAGTGACGAAGAGGAAGAGATTTCCTTTATCACCAACCAGTCCCTGCGCAAGCAGCGCCTTGCAGTAAGGGCCCTTCTCTGTGAATTGTTTGGAGAGAAGGTTTATCTCAGCCATCACGACAATGGCAAGCCCTACCTTGAGAACAGCGTGACGAACATCAGCATTACCCATACCGAGAAATATGTGGCCGTCATCCTCAACGATAACGAAGATGTAGGCATCGACATGGAGTCCCTTGCCAGGGATTTCTCGGCTGTCGAACGCAAGGCTCTCTCCGAGGAAGAGATAGATGACCTGGATGACGACAAGCGAAACGAGCAACTCGCCATCTACTGGTGCGCCAAGGAAGCCATCTTCAA
>JAGCWD010000034.1 GCA_017962025.1 Bacteroidales bacterium | reverse complement strand
GAATTCGGAGAAGATCCGGACATCGACACACTCATCCGCAAGTACGGTTACAAGGGGACACCTCACACCTTGAAAGCCACTGAGGCCAACAAGGATCTGAAGGACAATCTCAGTGCATCGGCTCACCTGATTCACGGATCTTCCGAAGGCAGGTTCAGGATAACCTACTGTCCAGGACCGGGAATGAGCAGGGGAGAGATAGAGAGTGTCGGATTCAACTATGGCAACCTCAATGAGATGTTGAAGCGTTATCCTGAAAACAAGATGAAGGACGGATGGAACATAATGCCGGACGGTGAGGAGGTCTATTACATCTCCAATCCTGCCCTCGGCCTCTGGGCCTATCCATCCAGGTTTAATTGATAATTATGAAACCAGTATCAGACATTGGACTTGTGGGTCTTGCCGTAATGGGCGAGAACCTGGCGTTGAACATGGAGAGCAAGGGCTTTCATGTCAGCGTCTATAATCGTACGGTAGAGAAGGTCGACCATTTCATGGAAGGTCGCGGAAAAGGGCTCAATTTCTATGGTGCCCATTCCCTTGAAGATTTCATAGCCTCGCTCAAGAGTCCCAGGAAGGTTTTCCTGATGGTGAAGGCGGGGAAACCCGTGGATGATTTCATAGAGAAACTCATCCCGTTGCTCGACAAGGGAGACATCATAATCGACGGTGGCAACACCCATTTCCCGGACACTGCCAGGAGGACTGAATATGTTGAAAGCAAGGGCCTTCTTTATATTGGTACCGGAGTCTCAGGTGGTGAGGAAGGTGCACTCAAGGGACCGTCGATGATGCCTGGAGGATCTCCGGCAGCATGGCCGTTCGTGAAACCCATCTTCCAGAGCATCAGCGCAAAGGTTGCTGACGGCACTCCCTGTTGTGACTGGGTCGGTCAGGGTGGTGCCGGCCATTTTGTAAAGATGGTCCATAACGGCATTGAATATGGTGACATCCAGCTCATCTGCGAGTGCTACCAGATCATGAAGGACATCCTCGGAATGACCAATGATGAAATGCACGAAACATTTGCCGAATGGAACAAGGGGGATCTGGACAGTTACCTCATTGAGATTACCCGCGACATCCTGGCCAAGAAAGACGGGGATGGTGAATATGTCCTCGACAGTATTCTCGATACAGCAGGTCAAAAAGGCACTGGAAAGTGGACTGCCATATCAGCCCTCGACCTCGGCGAGCCTTTGACCCTAATCAGCGAGTCAGTCTATGCCCGCTGCCTGTCGGCTCTGAAGGAAGAAAGGGTGGAGGCCTCAAAAATACTCGAGGGACCAAAGCCTGTTAAATTCTCCGGAGACCGCATTGCTTTCCTTGAGGATCTGAGAAGGGCTCTCTTCGCATCGAAGGTAGTCTCCTATGCTCAAGGTTATTCCCTTATGAGAGCCGCTGCCAAGGAATATGGCTGGGACCTCAATTATGGTGGGATCGCCCTGCTGTGGAGGGGAGGATGTATCATCAGGAGTGTCTTCCTTGGCAAGATCAAGGAGGCTTTCGATAAGGATCCGAAGATAGCGAACATCCTTCTTGATCCATATTTCAAGGATAAACTGTCAGAAGCCCAGACCGGCTGGAGAAATGTGGTTGCCAAGGCTATGGTCAACGGGGTGCCTGCTCCATGCATGACAGCTGCATTGGAGTACTATGATGGCTATCGTACTGAAAGGCTTCCTGCCAACCTTCTCCAGGCTCAGCGTGACTATTTCGGTGCCCACACCTACGAGCGCACCGACCGTCCACGCGGCGAGTTCTTCCACACCAACTGGACCGGTCATGGCGGTGACACTGTCTCCGGAACTTACACTGTTTAACTAGAAAGAGTAATATGAAGTGTTCGTTTGATGACCTTAAAGGTCGTAATTGCGTCATTACGGGAGGTTTCGGAGTAATCGGAACAGCCTTGACAAGGGGACTGGCGGAAGCCGGTGTCAACCTTGCGGTGATCAGCCGCAGCAAGGATAATCCCGCCAAGGGTGAGGCTATCACCAAAGAGTTCGGCGTCAAGTGCATTGGCATTTCAGCCAGCACACTCGACAAGGCGGCTCTAGAAGCAGCAAGGGATCTGATCCATAAGAAACTCGGTAAGATCGACATACTGATCAACTGCGCCGGTGGCAATTCCCCCAAAGCAACAAGCAAGGTAGAGCAGATGAGTGTTGGTGATGACCTCGCCGACACATTCTACGGCCTTGACATGGGTGGATTCGATCAGGTGTTCGACCTCAATTTCAAGGGCACACTTCTGGCTACAATGGTATTCACGACCGATATGCTTGAAGCAAAGAAGGGGAATGTCCTGAACATCTCTTCGATGAATTCGATCCGGCCCCTGACAAAGATTCCCGCCTACTCGGCTGCTAAGGGAGCCATCAACAACTTTACGCAGTGGTATGCAGTCCATGTCGCGAATATGGGAATCCGTTGCAATGCCATTGCACCTGGTTTCTTTCTTACGGACCAGAACCGTTTCCTGTTGACTGACGAGCAGACCGGCACACTTAAACCCAGGGGCGAGAAGATCATAGCCAACACTCCTACCCACAAATTCGGAGAACCGGAAGACCTGGTGGGTACGATGCTCTATCTTCTGAGCGACATTTCGTCATTCGTTACGGGTGTAGTAATCCCCGTCGATGGCGGCTACAGCGCCTTCGGCGGGGTATAAACCTGAAATGGTTAAGATGATTATTTCAGAGTTACCTTGATGACATAGTCGGAGTCGGTGGGAAGCTCACCTGTGAAGGTGACAAAGAGCTTTTCGCCGACTTTCTTTGTCGCAACGGGGGTGCCGTCAGCCAGAGAGGTTACACTCTTGATCTTGGCTTTCCTGGCAACCGGAATCTCTATTACAGCACCGGGATCCTTGAAAAGGTGAAGGTAGAAAACCTTTGGATCATCCTTAGGGGCAGTTGAAACACCCCACTCCTGTTCTTGAATAGGACCAGGGCCGCATCCCTTTATGGACTGGCCGTTCACTTTCATCCATTCTCCCATACCTTTGAGACGTTCCAGAGCCTTGGCCGGGAGCTCGCCGTCTGCCTGGGGACCTATGTTCAGCAACAGGTTGCAGTTCATTGAAACGCACTGGGCAAGGAGCCTTACGAGAGTACCGACTGACTTGTAATCCTGGTCAGCTACGGCATATCCCCAAGACCTGTTCATGGTCTGGCACATCTCGATAGGTATGATCTCGCTGACTTCCTGTCCTGCAGAGAATCCTGCCGTGTTCCTTCCAGGGAGATCCCTTTCGAAGGTCTGATAGTCTTCACCGTCGATAGGGGCGATGTGGTGATTGTTGCAGATCAGGCAATCAGGCTTGATCGAATGGATGTAATCATAGAACTCAGGCATCCTCCAGTTGAAGGGTACAGCATCCTTCCTGTGATCCCAGTATCCGTCAAACCACAGGGCGCGGGTATGGTACTGGGTGAGCAGTTCCTTCACCTGTGCCTTCATGAATTCGAAATAATGGTTGTAGTCCTGCCTGTCTCCCTTGCGCCCGGAGAATCTGCCGGATTCACCGATAGGGAAATCCTCACGGTCCCAGTCCAGGATGGAATAGTAGAACTGGAGTTTTATGCCCTCCTTGAAGCAGGCCTCGTCCAGGTCCTTTATCACGTCGTGAGCATACGGGGTAGCCTTTACGATGTTATAGTCCGAAGCCTTTGTATCGAACATGGAAAAACCATCATGATGGCGGGAGGTGATGGTCACGTATCCCGCTCCCGCATCCTTGAAAGCCTTGACCCATTCCTCGGCGTTGTAGCGGATGGGATAGAAACCCCTGGCAGCCTTGGCATACTCATCCTTGTTGAGCTTGCCATTGTTGAGGTACCACTCGCCCTGGGCGTAAGAAGCATATATCCCCCAGTGGAGGAATATTCCGAAGCGCTCGTTCTCGAAATCCTTGCGCGCCTGGAGATTACCCTCTGAAGGAGTGTATCCCTGCGCTCCGGCGGAAATGGCCATAAACAGCATGGCCAGAGCGCCGACTATGTATTTGATCGCTTTCATTTTCAATCCTTATTATTTCTCAATCTTGTAAGTACCTGCGGTGTAGTCCTTGGACTCGGTCTCACCAGGAAGGGTAACGGTGGCGGTGGCACCTTCAGGGACAGTGAATTCCCAGATCCACTTGTCGCCCTCGTATTTCCATGAACTCTTGATGATTCCGGCAGCTGACTTGAATTCGGCATCGACATGGCCGAGCCTCTTGTCAGGAACGGGCTTCATGATTATATGCTTGAACCCAGGCTTGGCGGGGTCGGCGCAGATTCCGGCGACGGTTTCCCAGATCCATGCGCAGACTGCTCCATAGGCGTAGTGGTTGAAACTGTTCATACCGCTGGGACCCATTCCGGATTCAATCGTATAGCTGTTCCAACGTTCCCATATTGTGGTAGCACCATTGTCCACCGAGTACAGCCAGCTGGGATTCTTGCGCTGGAAGAGGAGCTCGTAGGCGATATCCACCATCCCGTTGTCGGTAAGGGTCTGCATCAGGATGGATGTCCCCAGGAATCCGGTCTGCAGGCAGTTGCCGTGGTCGACGAAATTCTGCCTGAGTCGGGCGATGGTAGCCTCCTTTGCCTTGCCTTCCACGATGTTGTTCTTGAGTGCGAACAGGGCAGGAGTCTGCATGGTGTTCAGAATGTCGCACTTGAATGTTCCGTCTGGTTTGAGGAACTGCTTCTTCATGTATTCCCTGGCGTCGTTGGCCATGGCCTGGTACTTGGCTGCGTCCTTACCGGTAGCGGCAGCCATGTCGGCCATCATGCAGGCATCAAGGGCCCAGTATGATGCGCTCAGGTAGTTCCAATATACATATGCCTCCGGACGACGGACGTTCTTGCCGGATTTGTCTTTCATGTTGATTCCGCCGCCGCAGCTCTCCAGGGGCTCGTAACTCAGCCAGTCGGCCCATTGATAGTCGCCGTTCTCGGCTGCGTGGGTCTTGTGGTCGTACTTGGTCTCATGGACATAGGTCATGAAGCGGTTCATCGCCTCCCAGTTTTCTTCGACTAAGCTGTTGTCTCCGAATTGTTTCCAAATGGTCCAGGGAACGATGATTCCGGCATCTGCCCAGCCCAGGCGCATCATTTCGTTACCGTACTGCGCAGTAGGGGCTACTCCCGGGAAACCACCTGCCTCACTTTGGGAATCCCTCATGTCGCGGGTCCATTTGTGGAAGAAAGCGTCAGTGTTGGCGAAGAATGCTCCGGTTTCAGTGAAGACCTGGGTGTCGGCGGTCCAGCCGAGACGCTCGTTGCGCTGGGGGCAGTCCGTGGGAACTGACAGGTAGTTGGAACGCTGGCCCCAGATGGTGTTGGAGATGAGCTTGTTGATAAGGTCGTTACCGGTAGTGATGGTTCCGGTCTCAAGGTTGTCGGCTATGGAAGTAACCGGTACGGACTTGATGGACTGGATTGTGACCTCATCGGTGGCGGTGATGGACACCAGGCGGTAGCCGAAGAAGGTATGGCGTGGACGATAGGATACGAAATCCTTGGAATCTGCGAAGGTATAGAGGATCCTGATGCAGTCATCATCCACTCGAAGGTTCCTGCGGTGGCAGCTGCCCTCGGGACCGTCCATTCCGCGGCTCTTGGCACCGTTTCCATCGTTGAGGAGTTCTGAAGGCATGCAGGTAAGTACGGTTCCACCCTTTGCTTTGAACACGAAGGAAGGTACTGCCGCTGCATTCTGTCCGAAGTCGATGACGAGAGTTTCGCCTGGCTTGACCGACATGGGTTCGCCAGCAGCGAACTCCTTCTTAATGACTACCTTGCCATAGTCTTCATCGGATTCTCCTTCAACCCCTTCCCAAACATAGGCTTTTACAGGATCGAGGGCGATGTCGTCGCGCATGTAGATCTCAGCGCCTTCCGACGGTAGTATTTCACCGTTGAATTCCTTATTCTCTTCTGGAGTGGAGAGCTTTTCGGGGGTATCGAATCCCTGAGGTTCCCTGGCGTCATATTCCTCGCCGTCGAAGATGGAGGCCAGCTGGACAGGGCCTGCGATTCCAGCCTTCCAGTTGTCGAGGTCAGTACCGTAAAGCTTCTTTGTGCCATCGGCGAAAGTAAGCTCTAGAACACTCCTGAAAGCGCACTTCTTTCCAATCATTCCGTCAACTCCTCCGGGGGTTACGATCTTGTCAGCCCACCATCCTGGGGTAACCTGAGCCGAAAGGATATTCTCGGCTCCGGATTTGGTCTTGAATGCTTCGGTAATGTCGTAGGTGAATGAACGTTTTGTCTTTGCATAGTGTGTGAAACCCGGTTTCAGGACTTCCTTACCTACGGGTTTCCCATTGATAAACAACTCGAAGACGCCGAGTCCGGTGGCCATCCATTTTGCAGAAGTAACCTGTTTCTCGTTCTTTACGGTTGACATGAACCAGTTTGCTCCCCTTGCCGCATGGTCGTTCTTCTCGCGGTCCGCTTTAGTTATGACGGGAGCATTGACAACTGAGATCCACATGGAACTGTCCCATGCAGAATCATCCAGGGCAGGGATCTTGCTTCCCACCTCAGTAACTGGTGAGGTGCCGCATGCGGTCGCGAAAAATGTAGCGACAGCAAGAGCCGTGCTCATGAAAAGACATCTTCTAGTTTTCATTTCAGTATTGTTTTGTGTTATTGAGATCTTGTTTCCGGTTAGTCGCTATTCATACAAATTTAACTATTTTTGTTAAACTATTTAAGCCTTGAGGGAGAAAACATACATAGATCCGCAGGTGGGTCCTGTGCTATTGCGCAAAAACCGTCGTTCCAGAAGGATTACCCTTCGGGTAAGTCCCAGACGTGGGGTTACTGTGACGATGCCTTTGTTGTACCCTTTCAGGATCGGTCTGGAGTTCTTCTTTTCTAAGAGGGACTGGGTACTTGAAATGCAGGAAAAGCAGAGGAATAGTTTCAGGGAAGAACCCCAACCTGGCTCGGAGGAGATTGAGTCAATGCGTTCAGAAGCCAAGCGGATACTTCCCCCACGTCTGGCCGAATTGGCTGAAAGGTATTCATTCAAATATAACCAGGTGCGGATCAAGCACAACGTCTCAAACTGGGGCAGTTGCTCCAGAAAGGGGAATATCAACCTGAATCTCAATCTGGTGAGGTTGCCTGAAGAACTCCGGGACTACGTACTTCTCCACGAACTCTGCCATCTTCGTCATCCTGACCATGGCCCCGACTTCCACTCCTTGCTGGAAAGTGTCTGTCCGGACCATCGGAAGAAAGAAAAAGAGTTAAGAAAGTTTAGAATTTTTTGATACTCTTAAAATTATGTTTAAATTTGCAGGCTTTTCGCGCGGTGCGGAAAGCTTGCAGTTTATTTTTTTATTATTTTTTGCGAAATGGCAGAGTATTTAGAAGCCGACAAGAAGCAAGAGATTTTCGCAAAGTACGGGAAGTCTAATACAGACACCGGCTCACCTGAGAGTCAAGTTGCTTTATTTTCCTACCGTATCAATCACCTCACGGAGCACGTGAAGAAGAACAAGAAGGACGTTGTAACACGCCGTTCCCTTCTCCGCCTCGTAGGTAAGAGACGTCAGATGCTGGATTACCTCCAGAAGACGGACATCGAAAGATACAGAAGCATCATCAAGGAGCTTGGTCTCCGTCGATAAGCATACGATAGGAACAGAAAAAGGGATTGGCGCGCACCAGGTGCGGCCAACCCTTTCTTTTTTATAGAATAAGCGGAAAAGCAGTCAAATGAACGTTGTTACAAAGAAGATCGAATTATCCGACGGCCGGATAATCGAAATCGAGACCGGCAAACTCGCCAAGCAGGCGGCCGGTTCCGCAGTGGTCAAGATGGGAGGCACGATGCTCCTCGCCACAGTCACCTGCGCAAAGGAAGTGAAAGAGGGGACCGATTTCATGCCCCTCACCGTTGATTACAGGGAAAAATACTATGCCGCAGGACGTTTTCCCGGAGGTTTCCTAAAGCGTGAGAGCCGTCCCTCAGATTACGAGGTGCTCGTCTCCCGCCTGGTGGACCGCCCCATCCGTCCCCTTTGGCCGGATGATTTCCATCTGGAAGTATTCGTGAACGTCAACCTTATATCTGCAGAAAAGGACATCCAGCCTGATGCCCTTGCAGGTCTTGCCGCCTCATGTGCCCTTGCCACTTCAGACCTTCCTTTCGGAGGTCCTGTCTCTGAGGTCAGGGTTTGCCGTATCAATGGACAGTTCGTCATCAATCCTACCTTCACCGAGATGGAGAATGCAGACCTCGAACTGATGGTCGCCGCCACCGAGGAGAACATCATGATGGTCGAAGGAGAGATGAAGGAAGTCCCTGAGGATGTGATGCTCGAGGCTATCAAGTTCGCCCATGAGGAGATCAAGAGGCACTGCCGTGTCCAGAAGGAGCTCATGGCCGAGCTTGGAACTGATGTTAACAAGCGCGATTATCCTCATGACGAGGAAGACGAGGAGATCAGGAACAAGGTTCATGAATTCGCTTACGACAAGTGCTATGCCCTGGCCAAGTCCGCCAAGCCCAAGCACGAGCGTGAAGACGGTTTCGAGGCCATCAAGGCGGAATGCATTGAGGCTCTCGGACTTTCAGAGGAAGAACTCGAGGAGAAGAAGATGATGATTGACCGTTACTTCGGTCACGAGCAGAGGGAAGCCCTCCGCAACCTGGTCCTTGACGAGGGCCTTCGCGTTGACGGTCGCCAGACCACGGAGGTTCGTCCTATCTGGTGCGAGGTGGACTATCTGCCCTGCGCCCACGGTTCAGCTATCTTCACCCGCGGAGAGACCCAGGCTCTGGCCTCGGTAACCCTCGGTACCAAGCTCGACATGAAGGAAATGGACGAGGTGCTCATCCAGGGCGACCAGCAGTTCATTCTCCATTATAATTTCCCTCCTTTCGCCACTGGCGAGGCAAAGCCGCAGCGCAGCGTCGGACGTCGTGAGATCGGTCATGGCAACCTGGCCTACAGGGCTCTCAAGGCTGTCATGCCTCAGGCTCCTGATTTCCCTTATGCTGTCCGTGTGGTTTCCGACATTCTCGAGTCCAACGGTTCATCTTCACAGGCCTCTATCTGTGGTGGTTGCCTTGCACTAATGGACGCCGGTGTCAAGATCACCAAGCCCGTCGCAGGAGTTGCCATGGGACTTATCACCGACGAGAAGGACCCCAACGGCCGCTATGCAATCCTGACCGACATCCTCGGTGACGAGGATCACCTCGGTGACATGGACTTCAAGGTTGCTGGAACTAAGGACGGAATCACTGCGACCCAGATGGACATCAAGGTCGATGGCCTTTCTTATGAAGTTCTTGCCAAGGCTCTCAAGCAGGCCCACGAAGGCAGGATGCACATCATGGGTGAGATGATGAAGTGCATCGACAAGCCTCGTGAGGACTACAAGCCGTTTGTTCCGAGGATCATCTCCTTCGAGATTGCCAAGGAATTCATCGGAGCAGTTATCGGAAAGGGTGGTGAGACCATCCAGAAGATCCAGGCCGAGACCGGTGCAGTCGTCAATATCGACGAGGTTGACGGAAAGGGTATCGTGGATATTGCTACCAACGATGCGGAAGCCATGCAGAAGGCTTACGATTGGATCAAGGGCATCTGCGCAGTTCCCGAGGTCGGCCAGACCTATCATGGAAAGGTCGTTTCCATCCTCGAATTCGGCGCCTTTGTCGAGATCCTTCCCGGCAAGGAAGGCCTTCTCCACGTTTCTGAAATTGCCTGGAACAAGACTGAGAACGTAGAGGATGTCCTTGCAGTTGGACAGGAAGTCGATGTCAAGCTGCTTGAGATTGACCAGAAGACCGGCAAGATGAGGCTGTCCATGAGGGCCCTTCAGCCCAAACCGGAAGGCTACGTCGAACCTACCCGTCGTCCCCGTCCCAACGGTAACGGTGGCAACGGTGGCGAGCATCGCGGTCCTGGTGGTGATCGTAGGCACGGAAACGGTGGCGAGCGCCGCAACGGCGGTGAGCGCAGACCCGGCGGACCCGAGCGCCATGGCGAGCGCCGGTTCGGACAGAGGAACCAGAATGCTCCCAAGGAGCAGTTCGATCAGGCTCCCAAGAACGACACCGAAGAGTACTTCTAGTAGAAACGAACAGTATCAAAAAAGCTGACCTCGTTGAGGCCAGCTTTTTTGTTTCCCTATTCGGAAGTATTTATTACATCGCAATTGCCTTGTGGATCCTGCAGGGGGATGGTCCTGAGGTATTGGATCAGGTACCAGACTGCGACTGCACTCACCACGAAGATGATGGCATATTCCCAGGCGGGCAAGACATCGACCAGGCTCTTGGCATCAGCTATTTCTTCCGAACCGAACTTTCCGGCCAGCACTGCCATTGTGTTGTTGGCGCAGTGCATCAGTATGGTGAGTTTTAGCGAACCTGTCCTATAATAGACGTAGCCGAAGAGGCAACCTATCGCGAATGCCGTAACACCCTGCCAAACGTTGCCGTGGATGGCGGCAAAGAAGATTGCTGAAATGACTATTGCAAGGGCAGGGCTCATGCCCCTCTCCCTTTCTCCTTCGGCCTTGATCTCATTCTTGTGCCGGTAGTTCAGCAAGCCCCTGAGTATAACACCCCTGCAGAGCCATTCCTCCAGGAGGGGAGCCATAATGCACATGGTCACGAGATTGACCCATAGCGGGCCTTTCATCATCTCCTCCATCTGCTCCATTATCGAGCCCTCGGTGTCCGGAAGGTAATGATTGGCCAGCTCCAGGATCATCCCCGCAGCCAGGACTCCTATTACAACGGCCACAGCCAGAAGGGGGCCGCCCCATTTCCCGAAATGGTTGCTGTCAAGGGCATAGCCGGTGTCGAAAGCCATATTCCTGGAGCTCTTGATCCTTACGAACATGAACACCGTCAAGAACTGCATGGGATACAGGAAGAGCATCAGGTAATACATGGGGATGGAGTCCCCGAACATGAATGGCATGACTATCAGCCCCGCCAGGATCATTCCCACGAGGAACCATCCCAAAACCGCAAACAGACCACCGACGTCAGGAGTGTACCAGGCGCATGTTGAAAACAGGTCGTAGTTTTTCTCGACCTTCCTTGGCTTAAAGAATGTCATTTCTACAGGTTATTTCTTCCAGAGGGGAGTGGGATAGACACCCTTGTCGGCAAGTTCCTGGAACTTGGCAACGACACCCGGGCGGTCTTCCTTGTAAGTAACTCCGAACCAGCGGGAGTCTGTGGAGAGCACTTCGCACTTGTAACCGTTGTCCCTGATCATGTTGTCAACGGCGTAAGGGATGTAGTATTCCTTCTTGAGTTCGTTCATGTTCTCTTCGAGGAACTTTTCGAAGATTTCGGCACTGAGGTCGAAGTAGTCGGGAGTGAATCCCCACATATTCATGGAGCAAAGGGCTTTTCCGTCAACCTCCACATGGACGTCTCCGTTCACGGTGTTGTCTCCATAGACCTTTCCGTCCTCTTCCTTTCCGACATTGACATGCTCGGCAACTCCGGTAAGATGCTTTTCGGAATCATAGTAGCAGATACCGCGGGAAACCTTTCCGTTCTCGGACAGGGTGTTGTCGAGTTCGAAGCCTACGATGCTGCAGACTCCGGTCTTGCCTTCGTTGGCGCGGAGCCAGTCACCGAGGATCCTGAAGGAATCCTTTCCGTAGTAGTCGTCACCGTTGATCACAGCGAAAGGCTCGTTTATCACGTCCTTTGCCATGAGTACGGCATGGGCGGTACCCCATGGTTTCTGCCTCTCGGGATTGAGGGTGAACCTTGCGGGGATCTTGTCCAGTTCCTGGATTACGAAGTCGAACTCGAGCGGAGTGCCGTCGGGACACAGAATTCCGGAATACTTATTCTTCACGGTCTCCTTGAACTGCTCGAGGAAATATTCCCTGACGATATAGACGACCTTGCCGAAGCCGGCATTGACTGCGTCGTAGATAGAATAGTCGATAATGGTCTCACCGCTGGGGCCGAGTCCGTCCATTTGCTTGAGTCCGCCGTAGCGGCTGCCCATTCCTGCTGCCAGGACAAGAAGTGTTGGTTTCATATTCAAGAATTATTTAATTTGATTAGTCATGCGGTCTTATTCTACAAAAATAATTATTTTTGCATTAATATCCTTAAAGTCAATATGGGAAAGTTCAGGGACATCTGGAACAGGGACAATGACGGCAAGAACGCTGAAAAACGTTCATTCATCCGTTATGCCATCGTTGCCACTGTGATCTTCCTGATTCTCGTGGGTTTTGTCAACCAGAACAATATCGTCCGCTGGGTCAGGGCAGGTGCGGAGATCCGTCGTCAGGACAGGCTCATCGAAAAGTACCGGAAGGAGATCAAGGATATGGATAACCAGATCCACGGACTGACCACCAACAAGGATTCCCTGGAACAATATGCCCGGGAGAATTTCGGTTTTACTGAGCCTGGGGATGATGTCTATCGTACAGACTAGATTCCCGTGTAGGTCCAAGGGCTGACAGCCCTCATTTCTTCCTTTACGCTTTCGCTTACATCAAGGGTGTCGATGAAATCTGCTATGGTCTTTTCATCGATGGCAGCGCCGGTACGTGTGAGAGCCTTCAATGTCTCATACGGGTTGGGATAGCCTTCCCTGCGCAGGATAGTCTGAAGGGCTTCTGCTACCACTGCCCAGTTGCGGTGAAGGTCGGCATCGATGGCTTCCTTGTTGAGGATGAGTTTTCCCAGTCCCTTCTTCAATGAAGCCAGGGCTATCATCCCATGGGCTACCGGTACTCCGATATTCCTCTGTACAGTAGAGTCAGTAAGGTCCCTCTGGAGCCTCGAAATGGGAAGTTTCATGGACAGGAAGGTCAGGACCGCATTCGCCATCCCGAGGTTACCCTCGGCATTTTCGAAATCTATGGGGTTGACCTTGTGTGGCATTGCCGAAGAACCTACCTCTCCCTTCACGACCCTCTGGTGGAAATACTCCATGGAAATATATGTCCAGATGTCGCGGCAAAGATCTATCAGTATGGTGTTCTGACGGCGCAGGCAGTCAAAGATCGCAGCAAGGTTGTCATAATGGTCGATCTGGGTTGTGGGGAAAGACCGCTGGAGACCAAGTGAAGACACGAAATTGAAAGCAAAAGCCTTCCAGTCAATGTCCGGATAAGCCACCTTGTGGGCGTTCATGTTACCGGTCGCTCCTCCGAACTTGGCCGGGTAGGAGAGACCTTCCATCTGACGCAGCTGTTCCTCCAGACGGGCCACGAAGACCTGGATTTCCTTTCCTAGGCGGGTAGGTGTGGCGGGTTGGCCATGGGTCTTGGCCAGCATGGGGATGTCCTTCCATTCCTCAGCATCGGCGGCGAGGATTGAAACAATCTCCTTGATAGCAGGAATATATTCATTCTCAAGGGCATCCTTAAGCATCAGAGGCTGGGCGGTGTTGTTTATGTCCTGGGAGGTAAGCCCAAAGTGGATGAACTCCTTCCATGCAGAGAGACCGAGTCCATCGAACTTTTCCTTGAGGTAATACTCAACAGCTTTGACATCATGGTTGGTGGTTTTCTCGATTTCCTTAACCCTTGATGCATCCTCCGGGGTCATACCTGTGTACAGTGACCTCAGGGAGGAGAACAGATCCTCCTTGCTCTTCCCCGTGCCTTCTCCGAAACCGGAAAGACCTGCGAGGGGAATCCCGCACAGGGCGATGAAATATTCAACTTCCACCTTGGTCCTGTAGCGGATAAGGGCATATTCGCTGAAATACCCCCTCAAAGAGGCAGTCTTGGAGGCGTATCTTCCGTCAACCGGGGAGACTGCGGTAAGTGAATCAAGTCCTGTCATGGCAATCTAGATCAACAACAGCAAAGCGAATGAATATAACAAGAATCCCTGGAAACGAAGCCTGCCTTTAGTACTGGTCTTTAGCATGGCTTCGGTCGGGTCATAACCTGTCATGGCGAGAATCTCGTCATCGGAGGGAAGTTTGGACAAAGGGAACTTCTCGATCAATTCCCCGTCATTGAACCAGGTCGCTCCTCCGTTGGACCGGTTCAGGCTCAGAAGGGTTTTCCTGTCCGCAAAGAAGGTGGAAGGAATGAGGTCTTTCCTGACCGATGGTACTATGACTTCCAGGCTGTCCAGCATCTGCTTGGTACCTGACACGAGGATCAGGGGAGTGAAGCCGGCAGCACGTGCTCCCTCCGTTGACTGGGCTATTTTCGTCCATGCGTCACCCTTCAGGCCCTGGGCGTCATAGACGGACATGACCAGGACATTCCCTGAGGTTGCCATCTCGTCTCTGTAGGTCCCCGTGGAATCGGAGAATGACAGGATCGGAGTATTGTCCTTAAATTCCGGTCCATTCATCCTTATGGTCTCGGTACGGACGAAGGTCCATGTAGAATCGGGAAGCTTGTCGAGAGTGAAAGCTCCTTCCTGACCGTTTTTCTCGTAAATAAAAGTGGAGACGAACCTGTCTTCTGATTCTCCGTCACCCTGGTTTCCGGCAGAGTAAAGGTCGCTGCCCGGAGTGAAGGATGTGTAATCCACCAGAGGGATGGAAGAGAGGGAGTACAATGTGAAAGCCACAAGTGAAGCGGCGACTATCCCGAATGAGACATATTTCCTTTTCCTGCTCTCACCCAGGTCATTCAGCGGGATGAAGGCCAGGGAAGCCATCAGCAGGAGGATGAGGTTCTTGATAAATGTCTGGAAGTTTGTCAGATGGATTACTTCTCCAAAGCATCCGCAATCCATCGCAGGGTTGAAGATTGCCAGGAACAGGGTGAGCACTGTGAAGAACAAAATCAAGACAGAGGTTGCGATTGCAACGGGCTTGCGGAATATCCCGCTGATAAGGGCTGCACCCAGGAGGGCTTCGATCAAGGCGAGAATGACCGCTACGGCCTTTGCCACCGGAATGAGGAAACCGAGATGTAGGAAGCGGAAGTACTCTTCCACGACGAGACCGGCCCCGACAGGGTCGAGGAGTTTGAAGATTCCCGCCAGGAGGAACACTATCCCTATGATGAAGGCGCAAAGCCTCTTTAACCTGTAATGGAATATTTTCGTGTTCATCTGTCCTTGATATGTTCGTCTGTCACTGCCTTTACCTTTGCGAATATCTCATCCGGAGGAAGCATCCTGCCGTCAGGTCCTGAGCAGTCAACCCGGATGAAGCCGGGATCCAGGGAAGCCTGGCGCAGATAGATGCTCCTTACCTTTTTCTGTAATTCGATGCTGGCCTGGTGGATGTCGGAGGCACCGTGGAGATAATCCCGGTCCGAACCCTTCCTGCTTTTCTCCAAGCTGCTCTCTACGAATTCGATAGGAACAT
>JAGCWD010000033.1 GCA_017962025.1 Bacteroidales bacterium | reverse complement strand
CTAAGAGGGCGGGTTTCCATGATGCGCACGGTATCTACCTCGCTGAACTCGTTCTTATCGTCCTGTGCGACGAACTTGGTCGTCTGGTTGATGAACTTACCGTAGAGGGGGTGCATCTTCTTGGTCTCGACTGCAACCACGATGGTCTTGTCCATCTTGTTGCTGACCACTACGCCGATTCTTTCCTTACGAAGATTTCTTTCCATAATTATTTCTGATCTTTTTCTTTTTCAGCGAGGATAGTGATCATGCGAGCTATATCCTTCCTGATTTTCTTGAATTCCGATGTGTTCTCCAATGGAGAGATGGCGTGGTTGAGCCTCATGTTGTCAAGCCTGTTCCTTTCAACCTGGATGCGGTCCTGCAGGTCGGCAATAGACATTTCGCGTACTTCAGATGTTTTCATTTCTTATCTGCTCCATTAAATTATTCAACATAATCCCTGCGGACAATGAACTTGGTCGCGATGGGAAGCTTGTGGGAAGCGAGACGCATTGCCTCCTTCGCGGTAGCGAGGGAAACACCGTCTGCCTCAAAGAGGATACGACCGGGAGTGACGGGAGCTACGAAGCCCTGAGGATCACCCTTACCCTTACCCATACGGGTATCAAGAGGTTTCTTGGTGAAAGGCTTGACCGGGAATATCCTGATCCAAATCTGTCCTTCACGGTTCATGCGACGTGAGATAGCCTGACGGGCAGACTCGATCTGCTGGGCAGTGATCCAGCAGTTTTCGAGGGTCTTAAGACCGAAAGAACCGAACGCGAGCTGGTTTCCCCTCTGGGCATTTCCCTTCATCACGTTCTTCTGTTCCCTTCTGTACTTGGTTTTCTTTGGTTGTAACATTGCTGTATTACTTTAAATAAATATCCAAACTTTCCAAATCATTGATTATTAGCGACTTAACCTAATAACCCCTAAATTTTGGGACTGCAAAGTTAGCAAAAAAAAGTGGATTTCAAACATTATTTAAAAAATAATTCAACATTTTCGACCACGATATTTGAAAGCGAATGCCATTATTTTCAGCAATTTACGACTCTGGCCAGAAATTTTTAGCTCCCGGTTTCGACATCGCACTTGATAGTTTATCTTTCAGGCACGAATTTTTCAGCAATTTCGTACATTTGCGCCGCAGATTGACAGAAATGACGGACAGAACAAAATATCCTTTCTGGGCAGTTCTCCTGATCGGACTCCTGATGACGACCCTTTCGGCCGCCCAGGAACCTGATGAACCCATGCCCCAGGTCGGAGCCCGCAGCAAATCCGCCTACATGGGCTACAGGGTTGAGAAGGGAGACACCGTCTATTACGACAGCATCAATCCGATCTGGATCTTCCCCCGTGGACGCCAGGGAAAGAGTGATCTCAAGAAATACTACCGTCTTGTCTACAACTTCAACAAGGTCTATCCCTACGCCATGCTGGCAAAGGACCTGACCCTCCAGGTGGACGACCATATCGCCGGAAACGCCTTGAGACGCAGGCAGAAGGAGAAATACATCAACCAGATGCAGAAGGAACTCTTCAACATCTACGAAGAACCTCTGAAGAAGATGAGCATCTCACAGGGGCGCCTCCTGATCAAACTCATCGACAGGGAGATCGGACGCTCTTCCTATAAAATAATAAGGGACTACAAAAGCGGAATCACCGCAGGCTTCTGGCAGGGAATAGCAAAGATCTTCGGCAACGACCTCAAGAGCAGGTACGACCCCAAGGGCGACGACATGATGACTGAGTACCTGGTGGAGAAATGGAAGAGAGGAGAATTCGACTCCCTCTATTACTCAATATTCTGGGAAATGCCGAAGCACCCGGAAATTGCGTCGAAGACTATAAAGTTCACAGACTGAGGTTGCATCCAGTCTTTAATGACGAACAGTCTCGAACCGGAGGGAAGGGTCATATCGACCGCAGCGTGGAAATGGCCGAAAATGAAGCAGTCAACGTGCCTCTTGGTCGAGAAATCCTGGGCGAATTTGTAGAGAGGCTCTTCCTCACCCTTGAAAACATATTCCTCATTCCTTGCAACCCGGCTTTTCTTGGACCAGCCTTTGCCTATCCTGAAGGCTACAGTAGGGTGCAGAAGAGAGCTGAACAGCCACTGGCAGACCTTGTTGCGGAATGACCATCTCATGACCTTGTACCAGAAATGACCGGGACCGAGGCCGTCCCCATGTCCGAGACAGAAGACCTTGCCGCCGATTTCGGTGGTGTAGGGCTGCTGGAGGATCTCAATCCCCATGTCCTCGAAATAATGGTAGCACCAGATGTCGTGGTTGCCCTGGAAGAAATAAACCTTCACTCCGGAGCCGATGAGGTCCATCAAAGCCGAAAAAACCTTGACATATCCCTTGGGAACCACATCCCTGTACTCGTACCAGAAGTCCCAGATGTCACCCAGCATGTAGAGTGCAAGGGTGGTGTCCTTGGGAACGGATTCCAGGAAGGAAACGAATCTGGCCTCCCTGTCGGCAGGATCATTCACATCCAGACCGAGGTGGACGTCGGAAACGAAGTAAACCAGGTTCCTTTCAGGCATCTTATGCAATGATGAATATGAGGACTGCCACTATGGCGCAATAAAGGGCGAACCATCCGAGTTTGGCCTTGCGGACGAGTGCGACCATTGCCTTGCAGGCGAAAAGACCGGCGAGGAAGGCAGACACGAAACCGACGGCAAGGCAGAGGGGACCTAAACCTCCGCCAATTGAGGCTTCTCCGGAAACAGCCTTCATGATGTCGAGAAACTGCTCTCCAAGGATAGGTACCAAAACCATCAGGAAAGAGAACTGGGCCATAACCGAGCGCTTTACGCCACAGAGAAGCCCCGTAGCGATGGTGGTGCCGGAACGGGAAAGGCCGGGGGCGACAGCCAGAGCCTGCCCTATTCCGACCACGAAAGCCTGCCAGAAATTAATGCCGTTCCTTGCCCCCGCAATTGGTTCGGCAGGCTCACCAACCGCAGCAGTGGGAACTTTGGAAATCCGTTTCCTGACGGAACCATTGCCAAATAAATCTGACAGGAACAACAGGACCGCGGTTATGATCAGGCAGACGGCGACTGTCGTGAGGGAATCACCGAAAAGGGACTCAACCTTGTCCTTGAAGAGGAAACCGACAAGAGCCACGGGGACCATGGATACAACGAGTTTGAATATGTAGTCGGTCTCGTCGTTGTACTTGAATTTGAACAATCCTGCGAGAAGCTTGCAAATCGGCTTCCAGAAAACAATAATGGTACTTAGGACTGTGGCAAGGTGGACGGTGACAGTAAAATCCAGGAATCCTTCGGAATCCACCCCGAGTAGTTCCCTCACAATCATCAGATGACCGCTGGAACTGACGGGAAGGAACTCGGTCAAGCCTTGAACCAGGCCAAGAAGAAGTGCTTGCAGCCAGCTCATCTCACTTTTTCTTCATGATTGCGGCAATCATTATGACCACACCGCAGATGATTACGACTGGAGCAGCAACAAGCCTCCTGAAATCAAACATGGACCAGTTGAAGACATTAGGGTCCTTCACTCCCCCGCCCATCATGAGGATAAAGCCGGCAACCATGACCACCAGCCCCATCAGGAGAATCCAGAGTCCCTTCCGGGTGATGGCCATCTTTGTATTTTCTGACATATTCGTTAGTTATTCTTGATTCGACTAATAATAAAGCTCGTCATTGGAAAGGGAAACCAGCTTCCCTACGACAAAGTATGTGCTTACAAGGCAGATAAGGATTCCTGAGAGGATCACAATCCCTATCACAACGAGAAGCAGGTCCATGCTGAACACCTCGAAGAGCTGGACGAATTCCTTCCGCACGAAGAACAAGATTCCCAGGAGGATTAGAGTAGCAAGCAAAGCCGAAATCAGCCCCTGGAAAACCGCCTGACCAAGGAACGGGCCCCTGATGAATGACTTGGTGGCACCCACGAGCTTCATGGTGTGGATGGTGAACCTCTTTGAGAATACATTCAACCGGACTGTATTATTGATCAGCACGAAGGAAATGAAAAGTAGAAGGAGGACGAAAATCCCCAGGATCAGCGAGATCTTGCCGAGGTTGGTGTTCAGCTTGTCGATAAGAGACTGCTGGTACACCACTTCGTCCACGAGCGGAGAAGAAGAGATGACCTTCTTGACCATCTCAAGACTGTCGGCGCTGACATAATCAGCCTTCAGGGTGACATCGACGGACACCGGAATCGGCGCGGTCTCGAAGACGTTAAGGAAATCCTCGCCGAGCATGTCTTTCATGTCACGAGTACCTTCCTCCTTGGAAATAAACCTCGTGCCCTTGATAAAAGGCATGGCGTCCAGGGTGGTGGCATAGTCCATTGCCTGGTCCTCAGTCACATCCTGCCCCATCAGTACAGAGATCTGTACATTCTCCTTGAAATAATCGGAGACACTCTTTGCATTGATCAGCAGAAGGCTTGCAACTCCGACCAGCAGAAGCACCAGCGAGATGCTTATCACGCTCGACAGCCAAGCCCCCGCGAGCCTTCTCCTGATCAGTTTATTCTCTCCTGAAGACATAAATGCACAGTTCTCCAAATTGGATTCAAATATAGTGAATTATCAAAATATGAAAAAAAATTCTTACCTTTGTAAGACAAGATTGTTATTATGGGAAATCCCGTCAACAGAGTTCTATTCGTCAATTCGGAGATAATGCCTTTCCTTCCGGAGACACCGATTTCAAAAATCGGACGTTTCCTTCCCCAGGGTATCCAGGAGCGAAAGAAGGAAATCAGGGCTTTCATGCCCCGATACGGCTGCATCAATGAAAGGAAGAACCAGTTGCATGAGGTAATCCGTCTTTCCGGGATGAACATAATCATCGGAGATGTCGACAGGACCCTTGTAATCAAGGTCGCATCCATTGCCGCCGCCAGGATCCAGGTCTATTTCATTGACAACGATGATTTCTTCCGCCGTAAGCAGATAACCTTCGACAATGACGGGAAGTTCTTCGAAGACAATGGGCAGAGGGCGATCTTCTTTGCCAGGGGTGTCCTCGAAACCGTCAAAAAACTCCGCTGGGCCCCGGACATCATCCATTGCCAGGGCTGGATCTCTCACCTCGTACCTCTCTATCTGAAAAAGGTGTACAACGGGGACCCTATCTTCGGCGGGAGCAAAGTAGTAACCTCACTCTACAACGACATAAGCAAGGAGCAGTTCCCTGCTTCCTTCAAGGACAACATTCCTTCCTACAGCATCCGCCCCGAGGACGTGTCCCTCCTGGAGACCCCCACTGGCACAAATCTTGCGGAATTGGCCGCCATGTATTCGGATGGAGTCATCCTGGGCGCGCCAGACGTCGATGAAGATCTGGTGAAGTTCTGCAAAGGACTGGATGTCCCGGTACTGCCTTTCGATGAGGAATCGATCAGCAGTGGACGTTACATCGGCGAATACGATGAGTTTTATCAACAGTTGAAGTAATGAGAAAACTTCTTGCGGCGAT
>JAGCWD010000032.1 GCA_017962025.1 Bacteroidales bacterium | reverse complement strand
TTATCAGTCAACTGTGAAGTTCGACTCCGATCTTGCTCTCAGTGAAGCTGCAGTCAAGGCCATCAATGGCGAAGGCGGATATTATGACATCGCTTCCGATCTTGCAGCCAATACCGAGTACGTCGTGATCGTATGGGCTACCAACGGCAACGAAGATGGTTTTGCTACCGCCCGCTTCACGACTGAAGGTCTGCCGAACGAGGTTGTTGATGAGGATGGTGCTTATGTTTACACCATTTTCTTCTCCAATGACGATGGATCTCCGTACTATGATCCGCTGCCGCTGGAACTCAATCCCAATAATGGCAATTACGAGCTTAAGAACTGGGGCTACGGAGTAACGTTCTCGTTCTCTTATGACAAGGAAACCGGAAAGGTGTCCGTACCGCTTCAGTATGTTGGATACACTCATCCTCAGTATGGCAGAGTGTTCGTCGGCGACAACGATGCAATACCTCAGACTTATATCGATGCATATGAGATTGACGTCGAGCCGCAGTCTTTTGTCGATGAGGATGGCAATTTCCACTTCTATCTCTCGTACATCACTGAAGGTGGAGCTTATGCCGGAACGGACTATGAGTTCTATCTTCTTGACGGTGAGTCCGATATCCCTTCTGATGAGCCCGGTGACGACGAAGGAGACGACGAGGGTGACGATGAAGGAGAAGGCGAAGGAGAAGGCTCCGGTGAGGGTGAAGGTGAAGGAGAAGGCTCCGGTGAGGGTGAAGGTGAAGGAGAAGGCTCCGGTGAGGGTGAAGGCGAAGGAGAAGGCTCCGGTGAGGGTGAAGGTGAAGGAGAAGGCTCTGGTGAAGGTGAAGGAGAAGGCTCCGGTGAGGGTGAAGGCGAAGGTGGAGAGGCCGGACAGGCCGGACAGCTTCACGTTAAAGTCTCCAAGGTCTTCCAGAGCGCTTCCTACACTGGAAAGGATCATCATCGTGAGGTCAAGGCTGTTTCGATGACTGCATCTCCTATTGCTCCCCAGAGGATTTCTCATGCCGGCAAAGCTGCCATGATCGAGAAACCTTCTGATATCAGGTAATTCAATAAACTGATAATACTCAGAGAGGCCGGGCCGAAAGGTCCGGCTTCTTTTATTTCTTCAAAGGGTCTTTTTTTTATGGAGAATGATTAAATTTGTAAGAATATGCTAAAATCCGTGATATGAAGATTGAACGTTTATCAATAATCGCTTTGCTTGCCGGTCTTGTCTCCTGCACTGCCATGATGGAAGAAGGGGATGTTGCATATGGTGAGCCCGAGACTCGCGCTTCGGAGAAAATCATCAATAAACGAGTGGATGTGATTCCTTCATCTTTGCTTGTCAAGCTTGATGAGGCTCCTTCGCCTGAATTTGTTTCACTGGTCTCGTCGAGGGGGGTCTCGCGTATCGAGCGCCTTTTCCCTTCAGTACCCGGGAAGGAGGAGCTTGAAGCTGAATTCGAGATGGATAAATGGTATGAGGCCTTCTTGGCCGAGGACGCTGACCTGGAATCCGTTGCCAGGGCTCTATCGCTTGAGGACCGGGTCCTGACGGTGGAGTACAATCTCCGGATGACCAAGGCTTCGGACTGTGTCGTGTATCCGTACGACGGACCGGAGATGCAGACCAAGGCCGACGAAACCATCTTCAACGATCCTTCCCTTGGTGACCAGTGGCATTATATCAACCGCGGCAATACCTCCATCGCCACTTCCATCAAGAAGGGAGCTGACATCAATGTGGAGAATGTGTGGAAATCGCTTTGCACCGGTGATCCTGAAATAGTCGTCGCGGTCGTGGATGAGGGTGTAAAGTATTCGCATCCCGACCTCAAGGCCAACATGTGGGTCAATACCAAGGAGATTCCCGGAGATGGGATCGACAATGACGTCAACGGCTATATAGATGATATCTACGGAGCCAATTTTGTGGACTTCGGCCCAATCACTTGGGATGTCACTTACATCAATGACAAAGGTCAGGTTGTCGGTGACAGCGGTCATGGAACCCACTGTGCGGGTACCATTGCTGCGGTCAACAACAACGGTATCGGTGTCGTCGGTGTAGCCGGAGGCTCCGGCAAGGGTGACGGATGCCGCATTATGAGTTGCCAGATTTACTCAGGAGGGGGTGGCGGCGGTGTAGCAGCAGTGGCCAGGGCCGTCAAGTATGCCGCCGACAACGGCGCTTCGATCATTTCCTGCTCATTCGGCTATAATGCCGGTGCGTTCATGACGGACGGCGCCTACGACAGGTATGCAAGTGCGGAGCTGACCGCCATCAAGTACTTCGAGTCCACCAAGAACAATTCCGTGGTCAACGGAGGTATAGCCATCTTTGCCGCAGGCAATGATGGGAAACCTTATGCCTGCTATCCCGGAGCCTACCACGATATCATCAGCGTGTCCGCTTTCGGACCGGATTACCTGCCCACTTACTATACCAATTACGGCCCCGGTTGCAACATCGTCGCTCCCGGAGGCGAGGCAGAGTTGAGCCCGTGGACATCGTACAGGGCTCTTGTCCTTTCAACCGTCCCTTCCGAACTGGTAGAGTCAAGCGCTGACAGAAGTCAGACCGGTCTCGATTATGGATATATGCAGGGTACTTCCATGGCTACTCCTCACGTGGCTGGTGTCGTTGCACTCGGCCTCTCTTACGCCAAGAAGCTTGGCAAGACTTACGACCGTGTCAAGTTCCAGGAGATGGTCCTGGCTTCCGCCAACGATTTCGAGTCCCAGCTCAACAGCACGTCCTCCTACAAGAACTACAAGACTTCCCGTAAGCTTGAGCTTTCGCAGTTCCGCAAGAAGATGGGTACTGGTTCCATCGATGCCTGGCTGCTTTGCATGAAGATAGAGGGCATCCCTTCCTTGATTGCAAAATATGGCGAGAACAACTGGGTGGACATCTCCTCTTATTTCGGTACATCGGCCACCAGCCTCACATATCTTTCCAAGACCGCAGACGGCCTTGTACCCGTCGATGCCAATTCCAAGGCTGTGGTCGAGATTTCTGACGCCGACCGTACCGCTCTCGGTCTTGCCGAGGATCCTTACGTTCAGTACGGACGCCTCTTCGTCCATCCCACCAAGGTAGGTTCCGCCAAGATCAAGGTCTATGCTGTGGGTGGCGGCACAAGTGTCGGCGGCGGAGAAGCCCCTACAGGCGGAATGGAGATCTCTCAGGAGATCTCGATCGTCTCGCGTTCGTTCAAGTCCGAAAACGGAGGATGGTTATAATCGATTGAAAAGGAATGGATATGAAAAAGATACTGGCATTCGCGGCCTTGATGGCCGGACTTCTCCTCACTGCTTGCGGGGAAAAGGAAGAACCTCTCAATATCATCGGTACCTGGAGTCTCAAGACCGTACAGACCAAGGCTGCTTCCATGGGCGGAACATCCGTGGATGTGTACATCGTTTTCAACGAGGACAACAGTTTTTCTCTTTATCAGAAAGTTGGTAGCGCGGGGCGCTACTCTTCCTATTCCGGAACCTGGACCCTGACAGGGACCAGTCTTAGCGGCAAGTACAGTGACGGCAAGTCCTGGGGCAGCACTTATGAAGTGTCTCAGGACAAGGAACGAACCACGCTGGTCCTCTCCTCCGCGGGAGAGGAGTATTCCTACGCCAAGGCATCCCTTCCGGCCGAGGTCCAGTGACGCCCGTCCGGCTGTGAGACTTCCTTGTTTTCAAAAAGATATACTTAACCTTTAATACAAACATTCTTATGCTGAAGAAAACCAGAATCGCGCTTGCTGCCGTATTCTTTGTCGGTATCACGCTCCTGCTCGTCGGCATAGGACAGCAGTGGTGGGGCTGGATGGCCAAACTCCAGTTCCTTCCCGCCTGTCTTGCCCTCAACGTGGCGGTCATCGTCGCGCTGGTGCTGCTGACGTTCGTCTGCGGCAGAACCTATTGTTCCGTCATCTGTCCACTCGGCGTATGGCAGGACATCGTCCTAAGGGTCCGTCGCACTCTAGGCAAGCTTCAGATGAAAAGCTTCGCCCGCCGCGCCGCCAAGGCCAAGGCCGCTGGAAAGCCCTTGCCCAAGATGGGGCGCAGGATTTCCAAGAACTTCGGATACAAGCCTGAACACAAGGCGCTCCGTTACGGCATCTGGGGAGTATTCGTCCTCTGCCTGATACTCGGTATCCAGGTCTTGGTCGCACTGATCGCTCCTTACAGTGCATATGGACGTATAGTCACGAGTATCGTACATCCTGTCGGCTGGGTAGTTCCACTGATAGCTTTTGTGACGCTGGCCTGCGTGAC
>JAGCWD010000031.1 GCA_017962025.1 Bacteroidales bacterium | reverse complement strand
TTCCTACGCCGTCACTGCTATAAGAGTGGAATCTTGCTGGGCTTGACCCTGTATGCGGCAGGAGCCTTCCTGTTCATCCCGGCAGCACAGTTCCAGGAGTTTTCGTTCTTCTGCATGTCTCTCTACATCCTGACCTTCGGCCTTGCTTTCCTCGAGACTACGGCAAACCCGTTCATCCTTTCACTGGGATCAAAGTCGAACGCCACCAGGAGACTCAACCTGTCACAGTCGTTCAACCCCATGGGTTCCCTTATGGGAATGAGCGTTGCGTCATTCGTGGTCCTTCCACAACTTCTGTCCGACAAAAGGGATGCTGCTGGTAATATCATCTTCCCGGCCCTTTCGGAGGCGGAAAAGGCGGATATCCGCATCCATGACCTTGCTGTGATCCGCAATCCCTATGTGGTGATCGGGATTGTCGTCGTGATCGTCCTGATAGTAATCGCGTTGGCCAAGGTTCCAAAGACGGATATTCAGCCCGAAAAGACCAACAGCACGGGAAAGACACTTTCCAACCTCTGGCATAACAAGCTATATCGCGAGGGTGTAGTTGCACAGATGTTCTATGTGGCTGCACAGATCATGGTATGGACCTTCATCATCCAGTATGCTGACAACCTTGGTATCAACAAGGCAACTGCTCAGACCTACAACATCATCGCAATGGCGCTCTTCCTCAGCGGAAGGTTCATTGCGACGGCATTGATGAAATATGTCAACTCCAGCCGTCTGCTGGCCATTTTCGCAACAGGGGCGGCGTTATGTACAATCGGAGCGATAAGCATAGTCGGCATGGGTGGCCTTTACTGCCTGATGGGCATCAGTGCCTTCATGTCGTTGATGTTCCCTACGATCTATGGAATAGCTCTGGAGAATGTGGACAATCAGGATGCCAGCCTTGGAGCAGCCTTCCTCGTGGAGGCTATAGTGGGAGGTGCTATCATGCCACCCCTTCAGGGTATGATTATCGACAAGCAGGTAATCATGGGGCATCCGGCTGTCAACGTGTCCTTCGTCCTGCCCCTGATTTGCTTCATTATAGTCTTTTTGTACGGCATCAGGTCATTCAAGGCGAGACGGGCTGCAGTTACATCGAACTGATGATTTCAAGGCATCGGACCAGCAGTCCGACTGCCCGGTCATCCAGGTTAATTAAAAAATAGGGGCACATCCCCATCAATGACAGCGCGATCGTGGTAACCGAAAGGACCATGACCGCGCTTGTCAGTGGCAGTGCGATCAGGTTGGTAATCAGGAAATACCTGGGGAAGGAATGGAATCGGAACCAGACCAGCGGAGCCGTGAATACCTGGCAGGAAACAGATAGGGATGCTCCGCTACAGATCTTTCGGAAAGGGTCGATGCGACTCCATATTCCTTTTGAATCGGGATAGATTCTGTCGAGTATGGGGAAGATGGTACAGATTCCAACCATCGCCAGATAGGAAAGTTGGAATCCTGTGGTCGATATGACTTCCGGTTTCACCGCCAACTGAATTGTAAGGGCTGCAAGGAGTATCCCGGAAGGATCCCTCTTCCTCCCGAAAAGTTTGCCTGTCTCTCCGATCAGTATAAACAGGAAAGCACGGACAATTGACGGAGCCATTCCTGTCATCAAGGAGTAAAACCCTGCTGTTCCCACTGTCAATGAATATCTTGCCACTCTTGCTTTTGGACTGTTCCCGACAGGTGCCGTAATCCTGGTGACAATGAGGTAGATTATTCCCAGGTGAAGCCCTGACAAAGCCAGGATATGAGAGGCCCCACTGGCCCTGAATAGTTCGATGGTTTCTTTTGAAAGACCGCTCCTGTCTCCCGTGATCAGAGCCTTGATCAAAGGAGCCGTACCTGGGGTTTGATAGGGGATTGAATCGATGCTTCGGCACAACCTTTCAAGACATTTGCCGGATATCCTCTCAAGATAGTTCGGAGGAAGTTGTATCCCTGAGGTCAGGGCCTGATTGACGGAACAGAAAAGACCGGCAATGCAAAATGAGATTGCAGCCCATGTGATGACAATACCTGGGTGGGAGTCCCCACGGAAAAACAATAATGGAGAAAGGGTCAGGATGAAGAGGACAAATGCTATCGCAGCAGGAAACAGAAAGGGCCCCGTGGAGAGGGAGGAAGGAAATAGAATGGCACCGGCCGCGGTCCCAATCGCGAACGGAATGCCAATCGCCCTCATGTCTGCCGCCCCTTCCATTCCAATCTGCTATATTTTTCGTAAAAATAGCTATTAATTTCTTACCTTTGTCATTCTGAAACTTAATTATTCTAGCAAGTAATGATTATTCTGGTTATCAATTGCGGAAGTTCATCCATCAAGTACCAGCTGCTTGACATGAGGAACAATGACGTCTATGACCTTCTCGCCAAAGGTATAGTCGAAAAGATAGGGCTCGAATGTGGCAGGCTTCAGCACAAGCCGGCAGGAAAGGACAAGGTCGTGAAGGATCTTCCCATTCCTGACCACACTATGGGTATGCAACTGGTTCTTGACGCTCTCGTGGACAAGGATTACGGTGTACTGGAGTCTTTCGAGGACATCGAGGCTGTCGGACACAGGATCGTCCAGGGCGCTGATTTCTTTTCCGGAAGTGCAATTGTCAACGATGACGTGCTCTCCAAGATAGAATTCTGCTGCGATTTCGCACCACTTCACAATCCGGCCCATCTCCTTGGTATCAGGGCATGCCAGGAAGTTCTGCCCAACGTAACCCAGGTTGTGACCTTCGACACTGCTTTCCATCAGACCATGCCTCCCCAGGCTTATATGTATGGCCTTCCTTATGAGTACTAT
Organism: Bacteroidales bacterium; assembly: GCA_017962025.1. GTDB lineage: Bacteria > Bacteroidota > Bacteroidia > Bacteroidales > UBA932 > Cryptobacteroides. Next base: position 7,429 of record JAGCWD010000031.1, on the reverse strand, counting down.
GAAAAGTACCACATCCGCCGTTACGGTGCCCACGGAACAAGTCATCAGTTTGTCGCCGACAAGGGAGCAAAGATGGTTGGGATAGATGTCCACAATTCCAAGATAATCACCTGCCACATCGGCAACGGCAGTTCCATAACCGCCATCCTTAACGGTAAATCTGTCGACACTTCGATGGGTCTGACCCCTCTTGAGGGACTTATCATGGGTCCCCGTTGTGGAGATGTAGATCCTAACGCCATCCTTTACATCATGAAGAAAGAAGGGCTTTCTCCTGACCAGATGTATGACCTTGTCAACAAGAAGAGTGGCTTCCTCGGAGTCTCGCAGAAGACTTCTGATGCCCGTGAGATGGATGAACTGGCCAACAGTGGTGAGTTCAAGGCGAAGCTTACCCTCAAGATGTTGACCTTCCAGATGATCAAATACATCGGAGCCTATGTGGCCGAGATGAACGGAGTGGATGCCATCTTCTTCACGGGAGGTATCGGTGAGCACAACAGCCGTCTCCGTCGCAGGGTCTGCGAGAACTTTACCTATCTCGGGCTTGAGTTTGACTACGAAGCCAACACCGCATGGGGGGAGGATACCATTATCTCCCTTCCTGAGTCAAAGGTTAAGGCCGCCCTTGTCACAACCGACGAAGAACTCGTCATTGCACGTGACACCATGCACCTTGTCCAGAGCATTGAAGAATAATCCAAAACCGCATAGTCAATGATTACAAAATTCGCAGACGTTTTTGCAGAACTCAAGGAAAAGGGTATTTGCAAGAGAATGATCGCGGCCTGGGCCGTGGATGAACACACTATCGAGGCCTGCGCCAAGGCTTCAGAAATGGGTTTCGTCAAGGTTACCCTTGTAGGTGACGAGGACCTTATCAATGAAACCTGCACCAAATTGGGAATCGATGCCGCCCAGTTCGAAATAGTCAATGAGCCGGTGGAGCTGAAAGCTGTTGCCAAGGCTGTCCAGATGGTCCATGACGGTTTGGGTGATGTCCTTATGAAAGGTCTCTGCTCTACCGACAAGTTCCTTCGCGCAATCCTCAACAAGGAGACCGGACTTCTTCCTCCGAAGGGTGTCCTGAGCCATGTGGGAGTGATTGAGAATCCCAACTACCACAAGCTCATGTTCATCTCTGACATGGCAGTTATCCCTCTTCCGGACTTCCGCCAGAAGGTCAAGATCGCAGGATACCTCGTGGGTGTCGCAAAGTCCTTCGGCATTGCAAAGCCGAAACTTGCCTTTATAGCCGCTTCAGAGCAGATGCTTGATTCAATGCCCGCATGCGTTGAGGCAGCCCAGCTTGCCAAGATGTGCGACCGTGGCCAGATCAAGGGTTGTGTCGCAGACGGTCCCCTCGCATTGGATGTTGCAATCGACCAGGAATCCGTGGAGATCAAGAAACTCGTCAGCCCGGTTGCCGGAGACGCCGACTGCCTCCAGTTCCCGAACATCGAATCAGCTAATGTTTTCTGGAAGACCAACTCCAAACTCGCCACTGGCGTTCGCCAAGCCGGCATGTTGGTTGGAACGACGGCTCCATGCGTCCTTGCCAGCCGTGCGGACAGCGTTGACACCAAGCTGAACTCCATCGCCGAGGCGGTGATGTTCGTCAATAAATAATCATCATTTAGGAATAATTATAGAAACAGAAGGAGGAGGGAACGCCACCTTCTGTTTTTTTTATTTCTTATCCATCCTGACCGTGGTGGAAACTGAGAAGGTCCCTATAAACCAAGCCCCATCACCCTTTTCGACCTGTTTCGTGGAGACGGTAATAGATTGGGGCTGAAATTCGCCTTGATTCTTCTCACCGTCCACGTCAGTAAAAGAAATGGTCACGTTGTCCCGTGGATAGTTCCTGAATTCTGCCGAAAAAGAACCGTCGGCAGTCGTGTGGATTGTCGTGGACTTTCCATCAAAGTCATATAACCAGTCTCTTGAGAACGAAACATCCACCTTTATGCCCGCTATCGGCTTTCCTGAGCTGGTAAATACCTTGCCGGACACTTTATACTTGGCTGTCGGGACCCCGTAAGCAGTCATTATCGTACCGGGATTGTCAAATTGCGATTTCAAGGGATCCGGTTCCTCCTTGCTGCATGAAGGAAAGCCCAGAATCCCCAGAAGAAAGACTCCAATTACCTTGAATATGTGCTTATGACATTTGTCCATACATCTTAATAACACCGCATTTTCTGGAATACGTCTTAATGATTACTCAGCATAGAACATATTTCTCTTGGGGAACTTGTCCGAATAACGGGCGCGGAGGGTTTCGAAGAGTTCGGTAGTGTGTTTCGCGAGTGCGGGACCCTTGTAGGTACTGGTGTTGGAGATAAAGATCCAGCATTCTCCGTCCGGGAAGTATTTTACAAGCGCACTGGTACCTGCAAAAGTACCTGTGCGTGTCCATTCTCCGGTAGGCTTGGTGTCGTTCCAGCCGAGGGAGAAAGTATCCGGGTCAAAATATTCAGTCATCGCATCCACGCTCTCCTTGGTAATGATGTCAGGGACTTCGGACTTTCCGTCTATGGACGCTACCAGGAGTGCGAGTTCAGGAGTGGATCCAACCCATGCTCCTGCTCCCAGGAGTCCTTCGATGTTATTGCCCCCGTAACAGCGGGGAACCTTGCGGCCGCTGTTATTGAATTCCTCGGCAGGTTCGTCATCCTTCTGGACGTAGTATCTGACCTCCTCGGGGTACTTGTCGACATAGTAGTTGCCTCCAAGCTTGAATCCTACGCATCCTGCAGGATGAAGGACTTTTTCCTGTATGAAGTCCTCGTAGGGCATCCCGCTGATTTTTTCAATGACCATTGACAGGGCGAGGTAACCGAAATTGGAATAATCCTGCCACGTCCCCGGCTCGAATGCAAGGGGCCTCTGGAGCTGTACGACTGTAAGCTGCTCCTTGGTAGGAACGGTCTTCCAATGATTCTGGAGCATTAGCCATCTGGTGGAGAACATAGGGTCCCCGCCTTTCTTTGAAAAACCGGCTTTATGTCTGAGCAGGTCTTCGACAGTGATCTTGTAATACAGGGGATCCTTTATCGCCGCATTGTACAGGGAATCATCCAGGATGCCTCCTGGACCGAAGACCTGGTCGTCGAGAGTCAGCAGTCCCTTTTCTTCCAGCACCATGATACCGACAGCAGTGACAAGCTTCGATACGGAAGCCATCCTGAGGATGTTGCCTGGTTGCATCGGCTGTTTGGAGTCTGCAACTCCATAGCCTTTGGCAAAGAGAAGGGAGTCGTTCCGCATAATCGACAGGGAAACACCCTTCAGCCCCCATTGGGTCATGTAGTTGTTGACCTGGTTGTCAAAACCTGCCAGGACGGAGGTGTCTGACATTTCGTTGACCAGGGTCGCGTTGAGGTTGATGGGGATCTTCGTTACTTCTTCGTGACCCTTCTTTCTGGAGGTCGACGCAAGGGCAACCATTGTGATTGCGACAACGGCCAGAACCGCCGCTGCAATCTTACCCTTCCTGGAAATGTCTAACTGCATGAGATTTGTTTTTATCCGATAAGTCCAGCCTTCCTGCCGAAATCAATAATGAAATCTGCCGTACCGTCTATTCCGAGTATCGAGGAATCCACGCACAGGTCATAGTCCGAAGCAGCTCCCCAGTTGCCGAATGTGAAGAAGTTATAATAGGTCTGGCGTGTCCTGTCCTGGCGTTCAATCCGGGACTTTGCCGCTTCTTCATCAAGTTCTGTCCTCTCTATTACCCTTTTCACCCTTTCTTCCATAGGGGCAGAGATGAAGGCATCCAGGCACTTCAGATCCCTTAGAATGTAGTTCGAGCACCGTCCTACAAAGATAGCGGAGCCCTTTTCTGCTATTCCTCTGATTACTTCGCTTTGGATCTTGAAAAGCTCGTTGTCACCCACATAATTCTGGGTGCTTCCGAACCTTCCGGCACCGAAGAATGAAGAGATGTTGAACATGCTTCTCCTTTCATCGCTTCGTTCGAAAAGCTCCTTGCTGAAGCCGCTTTCCTCTGCAGCCTTTGAGATCAGCTCATTGTCATAGACGTTGATGCCCAGTTTCTCGCCGATCCTCATCGCAACCTCTTTCCCTCCGCTGCCGAACTGGCGTCCGATGTTGATTATTATGTTGTTCGCATACATGGGTACTTATTGTTTTATGTTGCTGCCAAGAATTGAAGGTTCGTCCCCGTCCTCAAGTTTGTCGAACTTTCGGAACAGGTTCCGTATCAGAATCAAAGTGGTGATGCATGCAAGGAGGTCAGAACAGGGGAATGCCAGGAACACTCCATTGATGCCCATAGAAGAGGGAAGTATGTAGATCAAAGGTACCAGATACAGGAGCTGTCGGCTGAGTGAAAGGAATATGGATTTCTTTACCATCCCCAGGCTCTGGAAAAAGTTGGTCGACACCATCTGCCATCCCACTATCAGGACAAGAGGATTCATGATCCTGAGTCCCTTGTCTGCCATTTCCTTAAGTGACGTGTCACTCGTAAAGATTGAAACCATCACCCCTGGGAAAAGCTCCGAAGCTATGATCCAGAACAAGCAGACAAAGGTTGCCCACATGGCGGTCAGTTTGAAGATTTTCCGCACCCTTGAATACTTCAATGCACCGAAATTGTAGCCCGCAATGGGCTGCATTCCCTGATTGAATCCCATCACGACCATTATGAACATGAAATTGATCCTGTTAGCGATCCCATAGGCTCCGATTGCAAGGTCGCCACCATAGCGAAGGAGCTGCTGGTTGATGAACATGGTCACGATGCAAGATGCGGAATTCATCAGGAAAGGTCCCATGCCTATGGACAGGGAATCCTTAGCGATCCTCAAATCCAGTGCGAATACCTTCTTGGGTAGGTGAGGGACATTATCCTTGCGCATGAAGTAGCGCAAGGAGTAGGACAGGGCCATTGCCTGGCATAGGACTGTGGCGATAGCAGCTCCGCGGATTCCCAGACCAAGCACGAAGATGAAGATAGGGTCCAGTATGGTATTGGAGATGACCGTGAAAAGAGTCAGGCGCATAGCCAGTCTCGGATTTCCGGAAGATCTCAAAAGCGCGTTCAGTCCGAAATACAGATGGGTGATCACATTACCGACCAGGATGATCTGCATGTACTCCCTGGCGAAAACGAGAGTATTGTCACTGGCCCCGAAAAAGTAGAGGATGGGGTTGATGAACAGCAGACAGAGTACCGCAAACACGACTCCGGTGATGCAGTTGAGACTTATGTCGTTTGCAAGCACCTTGTTGGCGGCATCATAGTTCTTCTGGCCAAGAAGGACCGAGGTAAGTGTGGCGGCACCAACTCCCACCAATGTGCCGAGAGCGGCGCTGAGGTTCATCAAGGGGAAGGTAACAGCCAGACCGGCCAGGGCCAGGGAGCCGACATCGGGGATATGCCCGATGAATATGCTGTCCACCATATTGTACAAAGAAGACGCGGTCATGGCGATAATGCCAGGGACCGCGTATTTCTTCAAGAGCTTTCCTACACTCTCGGATCCAAGTTCGGTGGGAGCTTTGCGCTCAAGGGCCATTTGTTATCCTCCCTTTTTATAATAATTCTTCCTTGGGGGTTTCAACAGCTTCTATCTCAAACATCAGAGGAGAGAACTTAGGAATGGATGACCCGCTCCCACTGTAGCCATAGCCCAGGGTTGAATAGAAGGCGCAGATAACTTTCTCCATGGGGCGCATCCTGGAAAGACAGAAAGAAAAACCATCTATCGTTGTGCTGCCGGACTCGGATGAATTTGCCGATATCGTAATATTCTTTGTTTCTGGAGACATCGTTACGTACATCGGTCCATAGGTCTTGGATGCTGAATAAATACCATGGACTTTGGCCGTGTCTTCGATAGTAGTATCGAACACGTGTCCGTTGAGGAGGCGGCCGGTGTAATTGATGTAGAAACTGGTATCGCTTGAGAAAGTGGCAGTGTCAGTTGGTTGAACCAGGGTCTTGCTGTAGAAGCCGAATTTCACGGAATCGGCAGGATTAATGCCCATGTTCTTGGATACGAACCTCTTCAGGGAGTCAATCTCCCACTCCACGATGTCTTTTGCCTTATCGACAATGCTAATGGTAAAAATAGTAGTGGCCCCGCCATTTTCTTTTATATACTTGGCTTCCGTGTCAAAGTCGGCCACAACGTAAAGCCAGCTTGGGATGATCGCTGTTCTCTTGCCTCCAACTTTCATCCCTTTGATCATTTCCAGGACTCCGGTTTCGGTGTATGACCTGTCGTTCACTATGATATCGGCTCCATAATAGTTCGCGGCACTGTATGTCCCGAGCTGCTGGGAAAGTTTCTCCTGAGTTGTGCTGTTGACGTTCCCTTCCATGTCCGTGGAAGTGTAGTCTGCTAAGATGACAAAGTCATCGTCGGTAACTGCGGGACCGTTTCCAGGAGTGTCATCTATTATGTAAACCCCAAGCCCGGAAGGGGTCGCCCCCGGGTGGTTGACGCTCATCCAGGCGTCGAAATATTGTTTTGACATGTGGCTCGTGTCAACTGACACTTCCTTGGCACAACCGGCGATGAGAGCAATTATGCCTCCTGTCAGGATGATCTTTTTTACTGATATGTTCATGATAGTTGAATTCCGATTAATTGTTGCTGACGCTCTTGATCCACAAGCGGTAGGCCAATGCTGAATAAGAGGGGATGCTGGTTATTCTCTTTTTTCCGAAACCATGCTTCCCACTGAACATCACATAGCATTCGTCACCTCCCTTCACTCCTATAAGTCCGTTCCGAAGACCTTCGACCAGGTTGTCTTCTCCTAGCTTGACAGTGCTGATCGTGAAGGTGGAACTGTCTGTGACCGCCCATCCTGCAGAATTGGCGAAAGTGTCGTAGTTGGTGGCGAAGAGATTGCTGTTGGAAAGCCTTGAACTGGAAATGATGAATCCTGCATAGTAGAATGAAACGGCACCACCCTCTTCCAAGGCCTCCCCATCCCCATGTACGACTGTTACCTTGACGGTGCCGTTGTTGTACTCGGTCGTGGCGTCGGGGTTGGACTTGGTAAGGGACTCAGCGATGGCTTCGATGTTGGATTCCTGCCTGTCATAGGTGGTCTCCATCTGTTTCTTGCCACAGGAAGCAGCAAGAAACAGCAGCACGGCCATCAATATTTGAGTCGTTCTGTTCATTTCGCAAAAAACTCTTCAGATACCTTCAATATGTATGCCTTAGCGTCTTTTGCTGAGGGGATATTTTCGGGGAAGAACAATTTTCCTCCGGCAGCCATCTCATGGCCGCCTCCGTTGAAGTACCGCATGGCACACTTATTTGCCGATGTGCCGGCCTTGGACCTGATCGACACCCGGAAGCGTTCGTCCTCTTCAGTAAGAAAAATGCTCATCCTGACCTCTTCAATCGCAAGAGGGAGGTTGACAAATCCCTCA